>CAZCHT010000206.1:0-7165 GCA_964498705.1 uncultured Bdellovibrio sp.
AAAACAAAAAAAAAAAACAAAAAAAATAAAAAAAAAAAATAAAAAAAATTACTAAATATCACTTTTTCAATTTCGAGATTATTTAAATAAACCTAACTAAATAAATCAGATAAATCATCTAAAGACAGCTCTTTTAGGATATTCGCATCGGAACTGATGATGTTTTCGGCCAGGATCTTTTTGCGTTCTTGCAGCTTTAAGATCTTTTCTTCAACCGTGTTTTTAGCAATCAGTTTATAGGCAAATACGCTCTTCGTTTGGCCAATACGATAACAACGATCGATGGCTTGTGATTCTGCCGCTGGATTCCACCATGGATCGATAATGAATACGTAATCGGCTGACGTTAAGTTTAGACCGACGCCGCCGGCTTTTAAGCTTAACAAGAACAAGCTGATCTGTTCATTCGTTTGGAAGTTATGAACGCGTTCTGCACGGTCTTTTGTTTGACCATCTAGATATTCAAAATGAATATTCTTTTCGCGTAATTGCTGCGACAAAATTTTCAATAACGACGTGAAGCTCGAGAAAATCAAAGCTTTGTGACCTTCGTTAATCAGTGTTTGAATTTGATCAATTAACAAATCAAACTTCGCCGATGGTTCACCGAGTTTTGTTTTATCAACCAGACCCATGTGACATGAAATCTGTCGTAAGCGCAGCAATGCACCCAAAATCTCGATTTTGGTATTTTTGATACCGTTATCTTTGATTTTAGAATTCAGACGCTGCCAATAGTAATTTTTGATCTCGTTGTACTTGTTGCGTTCTTCGTCGCTCAATTCACAGTATAAAACTTGCTCTGTTTTGCTTGGTAAGTCTTTAAGAACCTGTTCTATCGTACGACGCAGAATGAATGGTGCCAGGGCTTTTGAGAATTTCTTCAGATCTTCTGGCTCGGACAGCTTTAACATTTTCTGGCCTAATGATTCTGTGATCAAACCCGGATTCACGACTGATAAGATCGACACTAAATCGCCAATCGAGTTTTCAATCGGGGTACCTGTTAGGGCAAATTTCTTTTCCGATTTGATTAACTTCGTACTTAACGTTAACTGCGAGCGCGGATTTTTGATATTTTGAGCCTCGTCCAGAACGAAAAAGAAGAATGGTATTTCTTTTAAATGTTCGATGTCGTTTCGAAGCGTGTGGTAGGTCGTTAATAACACGTCAAATTTCTTCGCATCTTTGATTTGCTCTTTACGATCATTCCCAAAATAGGTAAGGACTTTTATTTTAGGCGTGAACTTTTCAAACTCATTACGCCAGTTAAATACTAAGCTCTTTGGAGCCACAATTAAACTTGGACCCGATGCTTTGTCTTTAGCTTGCGAGAAGATAGAAAATACAGCCAGCATTTGGATTGTCTTACCAAGACCCATATCATCGGCTAAGATACCACCCAAAGAATTTTCGCTTAAGATATTCATCCATGACACACCTTTTTTCTGGTAATCACGAAGTTCACCTTTAAACGATGCGCCGATTTTGACCGGCTTCAGTTCACTTAAGTCCTTGATCAAGCTTTCCATTTTTGAATCGGACGGCACTACGAAATCATTTTCAATGTACGATTTCAAAAACAGAGACTGAATGCGATTGAGCTTAATTCCAGATTCTGTGGTCTGCCCGATTTCAAAATAAGGTTTTAGTTTTTTCATGATATCTGCCGGCATAAACGCCGTTGTACCATCCGCTAGCGTAATCAAATTGCTTTGATTTTTTAGCGCTTTTAAAATATCTGGCCATTCTACAGTCACATCGCCAATTTTCAAATCGATCTTCAGATCTAACCAATCCATTTGATGAGACACACGGAATGAAAGGTCTTTAGCACGGCGAATGCGATTACGATTTAAAAAGATTTGCCAGTCATGCTGACCCACTTTATCGATCAAGTCCGGCAAATGCGTATTAAAGAATTTAAACTCTGAACGGAAACCTGATTTTTTAATTGGACTCAGTTCAATGAACTGATTAATTAAATCGTTTTCAAGTTCTTGATGGCGTTTGATTTTAAGTTTTTTATTAAGATCTAATATGTACTCTTGGTAGGTACCGTCGACTTCGTAGTTGTCGTACAAGAAACGCATCTCAGCGACTTGAATTGTGCTTTCTTCATTCATATGAAGAACCACTTTTGCTTTCGGCTGCAGATCTCTATTTTCTTCGAATTTTAAATCATCTGGTAAATGAATGTATGGTGTATTTGTAAAGTTCAACCAATAGGTATTCAAGAAATCGAACACTTCGTTTTTAGCTACAACCATTGGACGCAATGACAGAGCTTCGTACCACATACCGTTCTTTTTTGAATCGAAATAAGCCATGAAGTCTTCAAAGAAAATGTAGTTATCTAAATAACCGATCACTTCTTTCATTTCTTTAGTTTGATTCTTTTCGTTCTTCAATACGACTGATAGTTTGTAATCTTCCTTATCGAATTCATACAAATGTAGATCCAATGACCAGCTTTCTGGTAGCAAAGGATACGGCTGCATATCATTGATATTGAAATCAACGTACAAGCCTGTCTTGTTTTTCTTTAGGCGATGCAATTGACCCAGTTCCGACACAGTCTGAAGAATGTTTTCGTTTTGTTCTGGGTTCACTAGAAATTCGTTGTACGTCGTCGCCTGGGATTTCGAGAAATAGTTCTTCTCTACACGCCCGATTAAGTTCCACAAAACTTCTTGTTCTTGAGTGTTTTCAAACGAGGGAATTTTTTCTTGGTTTAAATCGCCTTTTTTAATAAAGCCATATTCGCCGTTGTATTTACGTTCTTGAATTCTAAAATGCAAAACGAACTGGCGATAGCTTAAACTGGCTGGGATATCTAGGATGTAGAAACCCCGTTTTAAAAAGTCGCTCGACGCTGTTCTAAATTTTGTAACTACGTTTTTGCTATCATACGTTTCCTGAGCGCGATCTAATGATCGTTTCCAATACGGATCAGTACTCGAGCCTTTATTAGCAGGAATCTCGACTTGTTTTTCTTTAGTGTCGGCTTCAACTTGTTTTTTCTGTTGATAGAAATAAAATACTTTTGAAGTGAATTCGTCCGTCTTTGTGTTTTTCTCAACCGCAAGAACGCTGGCCCAAATATGCGGGCAATTAAATCCTTGCTTAAATTGATTGCAGGTACATTGGAAAAGTAAATTTTGTTTATCGGGATCAAAATTTAAATTCACGTTGTATTTATGAACGCCGTAAACTTCTGATTTAATGGCTTCGTTGCCAATTTCTAGCAACTTGAATTGTTTGCGGATATAGAAGCTGTAACCTTTGGATCGAACGGTCGGATCAAACTCTTTAGTCAAAAATTCGGAAATGTTCATTCTTATTGGTTTACGAAATTTCCCGTAAAAAATCAAAGAGTTAATCGATTCCGTTCGGAATCAGGGACATTCGTATAAAGTAAAAATATAGTCTTGTAGTAAGTTACGCTTTCGCGTATAATCGTCCGCTTTTTTTTGCTGCGGCTACATTAAACAACCACTTGGGTCACGTACGTCCAAAATGTATTTTTCTAACTGAGACCAGGGACGATTGTGAATAGACACGTTTCTAAAAACAAAAGTCTTCCAGCCATTCCAATGATCAATCTTAAAATCGATAACATTTTCTCCGCAGGATTTTAATCGCACCCGATAGAAAAATGAGCGCGAACCAAAATGGAGCTTTTGACCAAATGTGATGACGTCATTTCGCTTTAGTTTATTTCTTAAGTAGTAATAAACAAGTTCATCATCGTACGTGCGATTGTAACTCAGCATATCTAACGTCAAAAGTTCAAAATTGATTTGATAGGATTTTTCTTCAAGCATGGTTTTTAATTCAACTAGATTTTTCCCATGTAGACGCTCGGCTTGCTGCCATTCACTGTCAGTAATCGGTGAATAGGAGCGATTGGTATCCCAGCCGTAGCCCCAGCGAAATGTGTTTATTCCGTTGGCTCCGCCGCCAACGCGAACACCGCGAAAGTATATTTCGGCGACGACAGGTCCCGACTTCTTGGACACGCACGCTTCGAAATCGTAGTCTGCTTTGTCTTTTTGATCTTGAGTTCCGCCTAGCCAGTAGGACACATCGTGGGCTACACAGCACTCGACGATCTTTTGGCCCTCATAGGAATTGGGGCTTTGACTGCAGCCGTCGGTGGAAAAGGGTTTTAAAATCGGTTTATCCAAGGTCTGTGAACCCGGCCCGACAGAATAGCCGAAAAGTGGGTTAGTTTTATTGGCCTGCAAGCGAACAAAATGAACGGCCGATTCCATTCCTGCCTGGGCGATCGATGACGCCAGCGACGACGTTAAGGATAAATAGACAAAACATTTCCAAATCGCACTCAATTTCATTGGGATGACCTCAGCGACTAACCTTACAAAATAAAAGCCGCAATTTCGGGCTTATTTTGCGTTGAGTTCCAATACGGAAAAACGACCTGCCTGAACGGTAAACATTGACCTTAAAATTGGCACTTTATGCTCTTTTAACATTTCACAAGCGAGGTCAACTAATGTTAAAACCCGAGCATGAAATTCTCTAATATCAGCGATGCCCTTAGAAAAAGCTACGATTTTGCTCTTGATAACTCTGATGGAAAACTAGCCGACTACATTCCCGAACTGGCCAAAGTAAACCCTAACTATTTTTCGGCCTCAATTGTGAGTGTTGATGGCGAAAGTGTTTCCGTCGGCGACAAAAACCAACTATTTTCCCTGCAGTCGACGTCAAAACCGATCGTTTATAGCTTAGCACTTAAGCAACATGGCGCTGACTTTGTTCATTCAAAGGTGGGTGTCGAACCCACAGGCGAAGCGTTTAATTCTATTATCGAATTAGAAAAACATTCGCATCGACCATTTAATCCCATGATTAATTCTGGCGCCATTGCCACGACCAGTTTAATCAATGGCCAAGGCCATACTAGCAAACTACAAGCGATTGTTGATTATATTTCGGAACTAGCGGGACGATCGTTATCTATCGATGCTGCCATTTTTAAATCCGAACGCGAAACAGCGCACAGAAATCGCGCAATTGCCTATCTGATGAAACATTTCAATGTCATGACGGCTGAGATTGATGAAACTCTAGATAATTATTTTAATCAGTGTTCCATTCTGGTGAACACTCAAGATTTAGCTATGATCGCAGCGACAATGGCCGGTCAAGGTCGCCATCCTGTTTCACAAAAACAACTGATGACTTCGGGTGATGTCACTAAAACGCTGAGCTTGATGTTTACTTGCGGAATGTATGACACCGCCGGCGAATGGGCGTTTAAAGTTGGATTGCCAGCCAAAAGCGGCGTCAGTGGCGCTATTTTTGTGGTCGTTCCCGGAAAATTTGGACTTGCGATCTATTCACCCAAAGTCGACGATCATGGCCACAGTGTACGCGGTCGTCTGCTGGTAGAACAATTCGTTAAAGAGTTAAATTTAAATATTTTTAATTTAGGTAGCATCTAATGGCGTTTCAATTTTCATCTGTTATAGGGAAAATCTTATTTTTCATCCAATTCGAAGTCTATGTCGTTATGTGGATCACACTGCTGATTTGTTTTGGGTTCTATCGATTTTTTTTAAAAGCCATCAGCCCCAAGCGCCATCTAAATCTAAAAACGCGATTTAAAAACACGCCGATTTACCTTGGCATTTCGACTGTTCTTGCCCTGTCTCAATGGGCGCTATCAAGTGACGAGGTGACGTGGATGAGTCGCCTGTCCGAATACTTAGCGTTTTTCTCGCTAGTGATCGGCGCTATCGCATTTGTCAAAGTGGCCCAAATTATCGTCTACCTTAGTTTGTTTTACAAAAATATGTCGCAAGGTATTCCGCGACTGATTGCCAATTTATTCTCGTTTGTATTTTCGATTTTTGTAATTTCATTTATTGGTTCGGAAGTATTTTCGATTCACATTACGGCGATGCTGGCGACCTCGGCGGTATTTTCATTGGTTCTGGGGCTAGCGCTGCAGGACACTTTGGGAAATTTATTTTCTGGAGTTGCCATGCAAATAGGCCAGCCATTTAAAATCGGTGACTGGGTTGAAATCAATCATGAAAACAGAAAATGGCTGGGACAAATTCAAGAAATTACGTGGCGATCAACGTTTATGACTACGTTTTCAGATGAAACCGTGATGATCCCAAACAAAACGATTGCGCAAAGTCAGATTATTATTTTCAGCGATCAACAAAAACCAAATCGCGAGAGCGCCACATTCCGAATTGATTACAATCAAAATGTGGCTGCGGCCAAGTCCATTTTGGTCGATGTTGTTTCATCCATTGCCGGCGTAATACCCGACCCCGGTCCCCGTGTGTTATTGACTGAAACAAGCGAATCTTGGGTAGTCATAAAAGTATTTTATTCCGTCACCGATTTTTCAATGAAATACAGAATCGCAGATCAGGTGATTGAAAAATCAATCGAGGCGTTTAATAGGCAGAATATTAAATTTGCATCCACCAAGATAGCGGTATTGAATCCCTAATTCGGCCATCGAGCTGAAACTGGGAATATATTACACAGATGGAAATTTACGTTTCCGAAATTAAAGCATTTTAGTAGATTGTAGCCAGGCTTGTTTCGAGCGCCGAGGGGTTACATATGTCGATTGAAAATCAATTATCAGATGTGGCTATCACAGACGCTTTACATAAAAACAATCAACAGATTGCCCATGATTTACGATCGCCGTTGTCGGCATTAAATTTCGTATCTAGTTTGAATCCTGCACTGAGCGAGGATAGCCGAAGTCTGCTGCAAATGGCGATAGACAGATTGCTGGACATGGCCAAGAAACTTGAGGGGCAATAGGGCTCATGCTCAAACAACCTTCTCGTTCCCCAGACTCAATCAAACACAAAATAATTTAGTTTTATCAAATACTTACAATAATCGGCATCTTGTTGCCGATTATTGTTGATTTTCGGCAATAAGATGCCGATTATTGATAATATATGTACAAACGTTACCTAAATTTGAAAATAGCATTAACTAAAAAAAGCCATTTTCTTTTTGGCCCAAGGGCAACTGGAAAGTCTTGGTTGGTAAAGCACCAATTAAAAGACGCACAAGTTTTTGATTTGCTAGACACAGACACTCATGATCGTTTTTTAAAACGACCGGGGGCTTTAGCCGAAGAAATCTCTAA
>CAZCHT010000207.1:0-7151 GCA_964498705.1 uncultured Bdellovibrio sp.
AATTTATTATAGGGCCGGTATGATTTCAGAGAAAGTGATCTTACAAATTAATCCAAACTTTGCTTCCCTAACTTTACTGGCTGGAATTCTTATGCTTATGGGTATCATCGCCTGCTACGTAAGTGCCCAAGGCACCTTGAAGAAATCGACCGTCGATTGCCTGACTCACTCTTAACTCATCGTCTACTTGTTAAACGCACGTGTTAAAACTGTCTAAACAGTTGACGATTTTCCGTGCGAAGAACTCAATACTTTTCATAAAAATGGCATATTTCTAGCAACCTGTCTGTATACCATGGATAGCTCAAAACAAGGTCAACACCTAATCCCCATCCTAAACGGACGTGCGAAGAACGCGTTATCAAATATTCAGTTCATGGATAGACAGGGTGTTTATCGCCCCTACCCTTACCAAAATCTATGGTTTGACCTGGTACTAGTCGGCGATTTACTTCAAAAAGCGAACGTTCAAACCAGTGATGTCGTTGCTATTATTCTACCTACACAAGAAGAATTCTTAATGAGTTTCTTTGCGTGTCAGTACATCCATGCCGTCCCATTCTCATTCGCGTCTCCAACAATGCTGACTGACATCAGTGATTGGTTTAGCGGAATTAAAAATACTTTGGCAGAGCTGAATTGCAAAACGATCATCACTGACGAGAAAATTTCTAAACTTTTAAATAAATTGAACACAGACGATGAAGTTAAAATAGTTAATCTATCCAATCATTTTCATCAGCTTTCAAAAAGCAAATCGCAATCTGAAATAGCCGAAGTATCAAATCGCAGTTTCGATGATACAGCGTATACAGAAAACGAAATCAGTTTCTTGCAATTAAGCTCTGGAACAACAGGACGCCCTAAAGCCGTAATGATCACACACAAAAATGTGATCACAAATGCTAGAGTTATTTTAGAATCTCTTCCCATTGCTTACAAGGATATCGCTATCGTTTCATGGTTGCCTCTATATCATGATATGGGCTTGGTGGGTTGTCTAATAGTGTCTATTGTCAATGGATCACGTTTATTATTATTTAACCCTCAAGAATTTTTGATGAATCCATTCTTGTGGCTAAAAGCCATGCATGACTTCCGCGCGACCCTAACGACAGCTCCTAACTTTGCCTATGGACTGGTTCGTAAGCGCGTATCGCCTATGCAAATTCAAACACTAGATTTATCGTGTCTAAAAGGGACATTGTGTGGTGCTGAAAATGTTAGTGCCGAAACAGCAAAAAACTTTATCGAGCATTTGAAACCATCTGGATTTCCCGCAGAGAGCTTCTTACCTGTCTATGGTCTTGCCGAAGCATCATTGGCCGTTTGTTTCACCCAACCGAAAAAAGCGTTAGATATCTTGAAACTAAATGCCGACCTTCTTGAGAGAGGGATTGTATCCCTAGATGAGAATGGAATCGAGATCTGCAGCGTGGGACGTGTTCTTCCCACTTTCGAGTTGAAAATCATAGGTGCTAATGGCAAGCCATTACCACAAGGCCTGGTTGGACATATTCAAATTAAAGGTCCTTGTGTGACTAACGGCTATTTTAAAAATCAAAAGCTAAACGATGAAATTCTTGCGGATGGCTGGTTAAAAACCGGTGACGAAGGATTTCTATTTCACGATCAGCTTTATATTTGCGGTCGCTTAAAAGACATCATCATCGTAAACGGTAAAAACCACTATCCTGTTCTATATGAAGAAAAACTATCATCGCTAGCCGATGTCCGCAAAGGTAAAGCTCTTGTTTCGTCTATCAAGCTACCAGAATTTGATACGGATCAAATCGTAGTGCTTGCTGAAGCCACAAGTAAAAATTTCGACGGCGCAAGAAAAATGATGATCGAAAACGAAATCGCCAAGATCATCATTAAATCAGGACTGCCGCTATACAAAGTGGAACTCCTGCCGCCAGGAACACTAAGAAAAACCAGTTCTGGAAAAATTCAGCGACGCCTGAATATCCAGTTATGGAAAGACGGTCGTTTGTCAAAAACGTCGAACGCGATTTCACTTTCAAATTTAACAAATTTTTTTACATTTCTAACCAGAAGGAAGTCAAATGACAAAAGAACAAATTTTTGATCTATTCAAATCTAGTGTTGTAAAAAGTCATCTTAACAACAATCCAAGCCTGAACACTGATGAATTAACTACAATTTCAAAATCAATAGATCAACGGATTATGTTTGATACACCATTGAGCGCGGTCGGTCTTGATTCCATCACCATGATTTGGATCATGGTTCAGTTTGATAACGAATTAAATATCGACACATCCAGCATTTCATTTTTTGAACTTAATGATGTGAACGATCTTTGCGACAAGGTTCACGGACTGATTCAATGATCAATTTCAAATTAGCGACTGAAAGTATAGCCTGGAAAGAACATGTCAAAAGCTTCGTGAAAGCTAATGTAATACCCAGGACAGATTTAGATCAACATGGGCACTTCCCTATGGATCTTTATCAAAAGGCGTTTGATGCGGGAATCATGACGACATCAATTCCAGCCGTTTACGGCGGCCAAGGAAAATCGTTTATTGAAACTTTGCTAGCTGTTGAAGAATGTGCGTACGGTGATTTAGGTTTCACGACATCGGCATTTGTAAGTCGATTGGCATTAGGTCCGTTATTATTATTTGGTACAGAAAATCAAAAACAACAGTGGCTGAATCCCCTTACTCAAAAACTAGGTTTCGCTTCATTTGGTTTTACAGAACCGGCTGGAAGCACTAATTTGGGAACGCGCCCGGCAACTACCGAATTTGAAGCTGTCGACGGCGGTTTCAAAATTCGCGGAGAAAAATCAACTATCTCTAATGCCAGCTACGCTCAGTTTTTCACGGTATTCGCTAGACAATCCGACCAGTCACGTGGTTTTTCTTGTTTCATTGTTCCTGGTAATGCTAAAGGTGTCGAGCTAACTCCGCCTTTGAAAAAGATGGGACAACGAGCTGGCGACACCGCTGGAGTAAAATTCTTTGATACATTTGTTCCCACTGAAAATCTAATTGGAAAAATTGGACAAGGTCCTCAAGTGGCTTTGATGTCATTACGCTCTAGTCGCATCGGTGTCGGTGCGATGGCATTAGGCGTGTCTCGCCGTGCCCGCGATCTAGCTAAAATTCACTGTCACAATCGTAAAACTGGTGGTGGCCAGTCCATTATTTTTGAACAAGACATTCAGTTCAAGTTTGCAACTATGGAAGCCAAAATTGATATGTTACGAGCCTACTTGTACAATGCCGCGTGGGAATTAGAAAATGGCAATCACGGTACAAAATATTCTAGCGGTCTAAAACTTTTAAGTGCACAGATAGCCTGTGATATCACGAACGAATGCTTAGAGCTTCATGGCGGCGCCGGCTACCTTGAAGAAAACACTATTGAAAAACTAGTTCGCGATACGAAACTTTTGCAAATTTATGAAGGCACTGAAGCTGTACAGAAACTATTGATTGCCGATAGCGCGATCCGCTTGTCCTCTGACTTACGCGGCCCTATCCCACAAAGTAGTGGAGGCAATAGCTAATGCGGTTTTCACTTTTTTACGAAATGCAGATTTCCGATCCTACAGCACAAAGTGAACAACAGCTGTTTCACGATTGCGTTGATCAGGCCGTACTTGCTGATGAAGTTGGCTTTGACGGCATCTGGGCTGTTGAACATCACGGTTTATATGAATATGCGCATAGTTCGGCTCCGGAAATATTCCTCTCGTTTGTTGCCGCAAAAACAAAACGCATTAATATCTGCCATGGTTCGACTCTACTTCCAAAAAATTACAATCATCCGATTCGAATCGCCGAACGCATTGCTACGCTAGATATTTTAAGTCGCGGCCGTGTTTATTGGGGCAGTGCCAAGTCAGGAACCGTTGTCGAACAAGGTGCTTTTGGAATCGACCCTAAAGAACTAAATGATCAGTGGTTAGAGGCCCTAGAGATGATTCCTAAAATGTGGCGTAACGAGCCGTTTTCATGGAAAGGGAAATTCTACGATATTCCACCAACTCACGTTGTTCCAAAACCGACGAGGCAGCCACCAGCCTTTGCTTCGTGTAGTCGTCCTGAAAACGCGATCAGTGTTGGAAAATTAGGATTAGGCGCTCTTAACTTCGCTATTTATCATGATGAGCAACTGAAATCCAAAGTCGATAATTATCGCACGGCTATTCGTGAATCCACACCGATCACGGGCGTAGTTACAAACCACTTTTGTTGCAATCCGTCCACTTTAGTTTTGAAGGACGATAAAAAAGCATTACGTTACGGAATTCGCGGATCAAAATTCTTCACACGGTCGATGGCTCACTACTATTGGACTCAGAATCGCCATGTTGGACCAGTTCGCAGTCCTCGTGAAATGCCCTCAGACAATGAAGTTGATCTTTTTGAAAAGCATCGCAATCGCCCAGGCACGCAGCTGTCGGCCATCTTTGGTGACCCTGTGTCCGCACGTGAAACAATTCGCCGATTTGTTGATGTTGGTGTCGATGAATTGATTTTTGTAATTCAATCCGGAACCATTCCACATGAGTTAATTATGGAATCTATCCGCACAATTGGGGAAGACGTGATTCCCCATTTTAAATAGCGGAATAAATATGGTAAAAACAAACAACTCATTAGAAATTTTAACAACGACGCATCCTTCAAAGGCGAAATATTCTTTGTATCGTTATTTCTATAAACTGTTTGGTCCGATTATTCGTTTGATTTTTTCTAGATCCTTCTTAGGTGTCGAAGTCGTTGGTAAGGAAAATCTTCGCGGTGGTCCTTATTTGGTTTTAATGAATCATTCATGCGCTCTCGATCCACTACTAATTTGTTTTTTTGGTGGAAAACCACTGCAGTTCTTGATTTCTGAATCTTTCATGCGCCGCCGATTCGCCTCAAAAATAATCTCTCTCTTTGGTCATGTTGCTAAACGTAAATTAGATTTTGACCCCGGATCGATCCAATTACTTAAACGATGGGCTGATAGCGGCGCTAATATCGCACTTTTCCCAGAGGGCATTTTTTCATTATTCAGTGAACCATCTCCATTAATGCCGGGAATTGAACAACTGATTCGCTTTCTTAACTTGCCCGTTGTCATCGTTCACCTATCTAATGGTGACCGCGTAAAGCCACTTTGGGCAACGGTTATGCGTAAAACTAAAATCAAGATTACGATTTATCCCGCCCAAACATTCAAGAAAGACGATCAAATTCTGCCGATCATTACGCAAAAACTTTTTAATTTGAATCAACCAGATTTTAAATACACCAGTTACTCGACCAATCCTGCACTCGGATTAGCCAAAACTTTAGTTAACTGCCCCACATGCAATCAAGAGAATACTTTAATTGAAAACGGACACAAATTAGCGTGCCGTCAATGTAATGATGTTTGGGAAATTGGCGCTGATAATTCGGTAACTCACTCCCGCGATAGAAACGTAAAAGATTTATTTATTAAATCATTTCAAACAACAACTTCAAAATGGACTAATCAAAAAGAATTCAGATCCAAGCAGTCTGTACAAGTTTATGATATTTCAAAAAGATCGTGGATAGCACAAGATTACGGAATTTTAGTTTTTGGTCCAGATGCGATTTCCGTTGGTGCCTATTCTATTTCCTACTCAGACATCTTAGCGCACACGCAAGACTGGGGAGAAGTGATCATTTTAAAAACTAAAACCAATCGCTGGGCATTAGAGATCAAAAATGATAGCCGTGCCCAGTTTGTAAACCTCTTAGAATTTATTTTGAGTAAAAGGAATTCATATGCTTAAACTAAAAAAACTCTTCTCGGAAGAGGAACTGATCAGTTATCAGCAGAATTTCAGCAAAAGCCTAAAAAGCACAAAGCCAGAAAATACCATTCCGTTAACTTTAGACTATATGAGACGTTGCCAAGTCTATGCGGTATTTGATCAAAACCAAAAAATGGTTGCTGGGTTTATTTTAGGCTTTACATCTCCGTTTCGCCTACTCGAATTTATTCCTAAGGATATTGAAATCAAAACAGTACCCTCTTTTAAATGGGAACAATGCTGTGAAATTGTGTGCATGTGGAAAGAACCAAGCATCGCACGTTTTGAAATGGTTCAAAACGTCTGGATTCATATTTTTGAATTATTTTTGAGCTCAAAAAGTCAGTATTTACTAGGGCACAATCAATCGACGAAACTAAGCCAATACTACAGCATCATTGGTCCTACCAATTTATATGTAGGCCCATCAATCTTTGGATTGCCGTCGCAGCTATTTATCTATCCAAAATTTAAGATTAGCATCCTGAACAAATTCTTAGTGTTGTTCTATTACTGGTTGGAGCTCAAAAAAAGACTCAAATCACTAGCAGGAGCCAAAGAAACATTGTGAATATAGTCTTCAGTTTTTGGTCCTGTGATTTTGAAATTATTGTTTTTAAATAATAAGAAAATAAATATTTTCATATTTAATGACGATAATGCCGCGCCAATACACTTACGCGGCCCTAAAGCGAACGGAAAATAAATAAACTCTTGCTCATATCGCTTACCGATAAATCGCTCCGGCTTGAACTTTAAAGCATCGGGCCACAGCGATTCAGATCTGTGCACTAACCACGGAGACAATGCAACCGTATCCCCTTTGCGAATTTGAAATTCACCAAGCAGATCATCTTCTTTCGCTACCCGTGGGAACAATGGAATCGTCGGAAATAATCTAAGGCTCTCTTTAATTACACAATCTAGGTATTCCAATTTATCGAGCGAATCAGGATCTGGATTCGCGGGTGCTTGATCAATTTCATTTTTCAGTTTGGCCCACGCCTCGGGGCTGTCACGTAGTAGCAACATTGTAAACAAAAGTGAATTCACTGTCGTTTCATGTCCCGCGATAAAGAAAGTCAGAATATGATCTAAAATATTTTCACGAGGAAAATTATTCTGCAGCATTGTTTTAATCATATTCGGCGTTGGTTCTTCTAATGCCACATTCACGATATTTTCTGCAATTTTTCGCAATTTATTTTTTGCTCGATTCGCTCGAATTAAAACCGGGTGAGGAAACCAAAATGGAAATTTAATCAATGATCGTTGCTGATAACTCAAATAGCGATCGAAATCGATAAAGGCGACTTTGAATTCATCTAAAGATGAA
>CAZCHT010000208.1:0-7102 GCA_964498705.1 uncultured Bdellovibrio sp.
CGACGCAAAGGAAGATCCTCGGTTCAACCCCGGAACAAGCTTCAAAGGAAGGCATGCTTGCTAAAAAAGGGGCGTTTTTAGAGGCGAATTGTTTAAGCGTTTATTAAAATTGACTTCAATGGGCAGCTAGACCGCTTTAGATCGTAAACTAGAGATGTACGAGTCAGGAAGGTGCGCTTGTTTTGCGCCGCTAATCAATGCCTCGATATAGCGCTGACTGATAGGACCTTCGGTGCTGGCGCGATCGGGTGACGTAACGAATGCTGTCGCTTCGATGTCTTTGCCATCAACGCTGACTTTTACTATGCGTTCGATAGACATCCCTGTGACAACACCTTCTTTATGCTGAACGACGGGCCAATTAACGGCTGGAATTTCAAATAGGCGACCAAATACAGAGGCACCATTTTTATCAACGAGTCCGGCAACGCGGCCGCCCCACCAGCGAGAAGGAAAATCAAAAATTAAATCTATTCCTTTGGCTTCAGCTACGACGCCTTCTGGTAATTGAAAAAATTGATAGCTGTGCTCTTCTAGCCACGTATCAAAAGCCTCACGATCTAAGATGCCAGAGTAGGCAAAGTACATTCGTGAACCTGTGTCCGTGATTCCTTCGCGCGCCTTCATAACTTTGTGATAATGTGCATCCATAAAATTACGCTAGCACAAGGTTATACAGGCATTCAAATAAAAAAAAGGGAGCTTGTGTGCTCCCTTTAGTTGGTTTGATCAGAACAACCGAGTTTCAGTTCATAGGTTACAGTTGATTTGGGATTGAGATATTCAATCGGTAGAATTCGTAGGGTGACAAGAAACTATTGTTTGGTAACAAAGGCTCTTGCGCTACAGCAGTTGATACATTTGAGCAATCCGAGTTAAAGAAAACTTGAGCATTGCCTCTGTGTACGCAGTAGGGATTTTGTAAAGCGCCTAAGTAAGTCGCAACGGCACTTGTGGATTGTCCTGTTGCTGTCGCAAGAGACTGGCACAAGTCAGGGTAGTTTTGGCAGTAGCGATTGATACCGAAGTTTTGTAATTGCGCTACGCTTTGTTCATTTCTGCGTAGTAAATACATTGCGGCCTTAGCTGCGGTTCTGTCGGCAACAAGGTTTGTGTAAATCACAACACCTGTTACGTCGCTAGCCGGAGTCGAACAGGATTTTGTTCCTGTGTATTGTCCGCTGATACCATTGTAAAAGCTAGACTGAGCATTCCAGATTTCACCTTTTCTGACTACAAAGATGCGAGCTGTTTCTGGGTCTTCTGGTTTGTTCACGTTACATTTTACACCCGTGAACGTGATTTGAGATTCCCAGTGAGTGCTGTCAGTCAATTTGACTTGAATATCAACTTTGCCACCGTTAGAACCGGCTTTGTTTTTATCGATCACGTTTAAGTCGAATTGCACATTGTAGTTTCCGTTTTGTGCAGATACGCGTCCAATAGATACGTTGTTTTCAAGTATCAGAAAGTCAAAATCGGTTGATGAGCGTTTGTTGTACGAAATCGAGAATCCATTTTCGTTACTGCGAAATTCACCGCTGGTATTATTAGATACACCCGCCAAACTGCGTGCGACATCCGATACCATTTTTTGAGTTGTGTAAACACCTTCGCGGCCCCATTGCAGGTAGGCACGGATGAGTCTGGGTTGACATTCGATAAAATCAACACCGGCGCAAATATCATCGTTTTGACTATTAGAGTGTGTGCCTAATTTGTTCGAGCTAGTTTTTGAAGATGAAGCTTCTGACCGACCATCTTCATAAATAGAAGCGGGTAAAAATTCATCACCCATTGATTTAAGCTGACTCGACATAGCTTCAATCGCGGGATCGTTTTCATTTGATTCATTTTTGCTAGGAGCGCAAGCGACGTGCAATAGAGAGATAGTAGCGACTAGTAACATCGTTTTCGTTTTTGTTGAGAACATAAAAGTTCCTCCTGTATTAGACAAACGCGTGCGCGGCGGAATTAGTGCCAAAAATAATTAAAATTCGTAACCTATTGATAAGACGGGCTAAAATAACTGTGTTTTTTTGGCACAGAAATCCTAGACCAAACGTTTAGTAGATGAAGGATATGTGTACAAATTATCGCTATCTTATAAGCTAAGCGAGTGAGGCGCATATAAGTTTGCAGGAAACAAATATAGATTGCAGTGACGAGAGGACAGTTCAGATGCTTTACGCAAAACTGGGTGGCCCTGCTTTGGCGAAAACCATTAATTTGGTCAGCCGATCTGTGGCCGAAGAAATTGTTCAAGATGTGTTCACGAAAATGTGGCAGACAAAAATGATATTTCCCGATTTGAAACGGGCGTATGCATGGGTTTACAAATGTTGCACGAATTCGGCCATTGATTCGATTCGTAATCACAACAATTCGCACGTTGAGCTCGATGAAACACGTTCGGAATCGATTCCTGCCACTGCTGATCTAGAAACAAATGCTCAGGCTCATGAAATTTGGAAAAAACTGTCGCATACATTTGATTCCGATGAAGCCGCCGTTTTTGTCTATCGTAATTTAGAAGGTTTAACTCAAGATGAAGTGGCCGAGGTCATGCAGATCTCACGCCGAACTGTTAATCGCATTCAAGAAAAAGTAGATGAAAAAATAGAAAAACTAAGGAGGCAGCAAAATGTCTGATCAATCGCTGTTTTCCAAACACTTGCGTATCATTACTGAGGATCCGTCTCAGCTGAACGAAGCGGAACGCAAGGAGTGGAATAAAATTGAAAACTTAGAATTACCACCACTGCGCTTGCCATCAAGACATGAGCCGCAATCGGCGTGGGCCAAGCTTAAAGAACAATGGTACTTTGGTTTGTCGGCATTGACGATAGCGTCGTTAGCATTGGTTTTGGTGTTACCTCGCCAAACAGAAGATACACTTACCGCCAAAGGATCAACTCAAATTAGTGTTTATTGGCAACGTAACGAAACAGTAAGTCCATTGGTAGAAACAAGTGAGTTAATCGACGGAGATAAAATCGGTGTTAAGATTATTGCCGATCAAGACTCTGTCGCGTATTGGACTATAGCAGATAAAGATTTTAAGGTTTTAGATGATGTTAAAGAAATCGAATCTGGTAAGTTAGACGTTAAAGCTGGCGTATCGACTAGTTTTGATTCTAGTTTTCAGTTAACTGCGCCGAATCAAGGTGAACATTTGATTGTGATCGTATGTCCGAATCCAAAAATGCAATCAGAGGGGCGACAGTTAGTTCTGGATCGCGAGTTTTTGACGGGTGTCGTACATGGGAAAAATAAAAAAGCTGAAGATTGTGTCTATGCCGGCTTTCGTTTAAGGCAGGCGCCATGAAAAAAGTAATTTTATTTTTGATTTATTTATCTTCGCTTGCGTTCTCACAAGAGAAGAATGATTTGCAAGTTCTGATTGTCAGTGCGGAAGACTCGACGGTAGCCAGTGAAAAGAAATTAGATTATCCATCTATGGATGCACAAAGACTCTTTCGTGCTTTAACCGTGGCCGGAAAGGTCGATGCGCAAAACATTACAAGTTTAAAGAATCCGAGTATGGAAGAGTTTGACAAAGCCGTCAGCACGCTTAGTAAGAAGGCGAGTCAGAAATTCATGTTTTATTTTTCGGGGCACTCAAACGAAAATGGATTACATTTGCGTGATGGTTCGATCACGAAGTCTAAATTTCACGAACTGCTAGCCGGAATGAAAGCGAAACTGAAAATCGTAATATTGGATAGCTGTTTCTCTGGTGCACTTAAAGCCAAAGGGGCCCAGAGGGCAAAACCAATTGAGCTCGTTCAGTATAATGTGGATGAACCCACTGGCAGCGTAATTTTAACATCGAGTTCTGGAAATGAGTTGTCTTATGAGAGCGAAAAATTAAAGGGTAGTATCTTTACCTACCATTTAGTCACGGGGCTATATGGTCAGGCCGATTCTAACAATGATGGCCTTGTTACAATCGATGAGTTGTACAACTACGTTTATTCTCAGACTAAATTTCAAAGTACGGTATCGGGTGGTCGAGTGCAAAGTCCAGAGTTCCAGTCACAATTGTCGGGTCAAGGGGCATTGATTGTTTCTTATCCAGCGCGTGTGAATGGCCAGATCCAGCTGAGTAAGGAATCGCAAGGCGAGTTAACGTTAGCGTCGTCAAAGGGGATAAACTTTTTTAAATTCTATAAAAATAAGGGCGAAGAAAAAGTCCTCAGCGTGCCACGCGGAGATTACGATGTTACCTTGACCAACGAAACTCAAGTTGGTCACGGGCAAATCGAGATTGTCGAAAATCAAATGCAAGCAATCGAAGAGCAAAGCCTTACATGGGAAAAGCGTGTGACACCTTCGGTTCGTGCAAAGGGCGCTCAGCCTCAGTTTTTGTTTGGTATATTAATGGCGTCACGGCCCGCTACGAAAGAGAACGAAGAGAATACGACTCTTGGTGAGTTCTATTTGTTATCGCCGTCCACAGAGGCATTAAAAGGTCGCTGGCGATTGTCGGTTCATCTGGGGGGACAAGATCACAAAATCAAAGGGTCCAATGAGGTTGTGAAGTATAGTCGAATGTCTATTGGTGGTGAAGGTAACTATCCGGGACGTGAAAATTGGAACAATGATTGGTTGATAGGTTTCCGCACAGGTTTGCTTTCAAGTACCAGTGATAACGCTGTTTCAACAAGCGCGTCTTTAATGAATCTTTATTTTGGATCTAGATTCTTCCCGACGGGATTGAAAGTAAATTTTGATGTTGTTTTTGGGATCGAATCGATCAAGGCCGGCAAAGAAGAATCAAAGAGTGCAGGGACATTGGGTTTTGCGGTGAATTTTTAATTTAGTCGGTGGATTAGGCGCGATATTTTTTGAACTGTCTTAAAAAAAGAACAGGGCATTCATTAAAACGCCCTGATTGATATCTAATGCTTTAGGTGTTTAGACTACTAGGCCGCGTTAGATCCCCACCATTGTTTGGCCCAAAATGATTCCGTGTTCTCAACCCATTTGTTGTTACGGATATTCTTCCATACGAATTCTTCAAATTGATCTTGAGTGCTTACATCAATCCATACAGTGCAGTCCCAATTTCCTTGAGTCGACCATACGCCCTTTACAGCTTTACTTTTTGTCCAGCTTTTCCAAGCTGTTTCCGGTGTGCCCGGTTTCCATTTAACTTGAACCCAACCTTGCCAATTTGTCTTCATAGCCTGCGTCTTCATAAAATCTCCTTTGATTTGGACCCTAAACCCATCGGATATTTTTGGACATACTGTAGAGATAATTAGATAGCCCGACTGGTGTCGGGCTTAAAAACTAGTGCTTTGGGGCTTCTTCAGTTTTAGTTTTGCTGTCAACTTCAGTTGAGTGTTCAACTTTGCCATCTTTATGAGTTTTAGTTTTTTCAGTTACTTCCACGTTTGCAGAACCGTGTTCGCCTTTAACTTTTTTCTTGTGTTTCATTTTTTTTGTTACAGTGCCCGTGATTGGGTTTTTTGATGTATCAACTGTAGTTTCAGATTTGTTTTCAGCATCTGCGGCAAGGGCTAAAGATCCTGATACTAATGCGGTAGCGATAACTAGTGCCAATTTCATCGTGTTCTCCTTTTAATTTGGTCCGGTTATCGGACACATAAATTTTGTTCCACTAGTTTTTGTGCAAAATCAGGCGCACGTCAAATTTCTCGTCAAATAGATTTTTTACCGGGGCAAAAGCGGATCTCATTGAGGCATTTTGGGATGAAAAAAAATATTTTTGAGTCAAAGTGTATCGTTATAAGACTAGTAGTAAACTTAATCTACAGTTTGCCGATAAAACCCCGTGCCCGAATTTTTTGAAAAGGATTTCATCTTAATTAACCTGGCCATTCTTCAGCGTTTGCACGGGCCGATCCCCTTTGATATCTTTATCGAGCGGGCACCAAGTACTTACACAAAGATTTTCAAGAAAACCTTCTATGTCGATTTTGATCGTATTAAAAAATACACCGAAGAAAAGAAAGTCCATAATTTTTTCGTTGAGCGTAAAGACTATGATGATTATTTAAAACTCGTGGCTTCGACGTCCCACGATTTTTTCACTAAAGCCGAAGGGAAATCGGTAGACGAGATCGTTTCTGTCATAAAAGATGTCGCCGACTTATCACTATTAGAGTTAATGCAGAAGAATGCCGTAAATCCAGAGTCGATTTCCTACGCAACCAATGCTATTAAAGGCTGTATTACGACGTTAAGCAAAGATAGAACCTCCCTTGTTCGTTTACTTAAATTAATATCAGGACACCCATATTCATTTCGCCATTCGATTACAACGGCGGTGTTTTCTCTGTTGTTGGCTAAAGCCGCCAAAATTGAAGGACAGAGGAATTTGGAAATCCTAGGTTTAGGTGCCCTGTTGCACGATATCGGTATGAGTATGATCAGTATGCAAATCGAAGATAAAAAAGATTTATCACCCGAAGAATGGAAAGAAATAAAGAGTCATCCCGAAATCGGAAAACGAATTTTAGAGGATATAAAAAATGTACCGACGGAAGCAAAACTTATAGTTTTGCAACATCATGAGCAACCCAATGGTAATGGCTATCCCAACAATCTATACAGCCGCGAAATATTTTTCTTAGCCAAGATTGTTGGTATTGCCGACACGTTTTGCGCCTTGATTTTACCGCGGCCCTATCGGGATCGGGTGTATACAGTCTATGAAGCGATTGATGTTATGGTTTATGATCGCGGAAAATTTGATCAAAAACTAGTTGACCTGTTTGCAACACTTTTTGTTAATCCGAAAGAACGTTTAGATAAGAAAAAAGTGTCTTAAATCTGAGATCAAAATAAAAAAACTACTTTTTAACTTCTGTCTTCGCTGGTGCCGTTGCTGCTGGAGTTGTTGTCGATGTCGGCGTTAGATCGGGAAGAACCGGTAATATAGGAGCTGTATCTAACGGATTACCAGGTAGTACTTCAATTGGAAACGGATCTGTTGAAGGCGTCGTCGGAGTCGTAGGTGTCGGCGTAGCCGGAAGTGACGGAAGCCCTGGTAAGCCAGGAATATCGGGTACACCAGGCGTTAAAGGTGTTGCAGGGGTTGTTGGGGCTACTACGGGTACTTTTTTAGGAG
>CAZCHT010000209.1:0-6996 GCA_964498705.1 uncultured Bdellovibrio sp.
ACTTCTACTTCTTGATTTGGTTTTTGAGGAGTTTCTTTCATAGGGGCATAGCTAACATGAAATTTTGATTACGGAACTAAAATTTAGATTCGTCCGCCATTTTATCGGTAAACTGGCTAATTTTTATAGGCCTGAATTGCCTTGATTTTCAGATGAGAGCCATTGTAGGTTCCTTGGGAGAATATTAAACCCGTTGGAGGTTGTATGAAGTTCCTAATTTCCTTGGTAGTCCTTTTCGTAATGAGCAGCTTAAGTGGTGCAGCCACTGAGCCATTTGTAGAAAAAGGCTTTAAAACGGCAGAGAATACTATCATCGATATCCTAAGATTGAAAAACCCGACTTTGGATTCTCGATATGTGGTTTTCGAATCGGAAGATCAATCAGGCGGATTTGCTATTTGCTGTTATAAGAAAAAAAATGTGACTGCAAAATACTCAAAAAATGATTCTATCCTCGGTAAATTTTTGGTGACAGTTGGAAATACAAATTACCAGAACTATGAAAAAGGAATCGTTCAGACATCGATCGTAACGGAATCGCTAACTCCGTATGTGCAACCATTATGGAGATGCGAAGAACAAGTCGACGACATCGTAAAAGATCTATTCCCAGCAACTGCTACAGTTGAGAAACACAAAGATAAACCCGAAACCTATGCAGCCGCTTATCTGTTTGAAGTAAAAGATAACGGCGTTGTCATTGGTCAAATTATTTTGAATGCGGCTGAATGTAAGCTTCAGTCAGTGATTTTGAATCCACAAACTCAACAGATCGGATTTTAGATTTGTCAGCACCTCCAAAGCCGTTTAACATTTTGATCGGAGGTGCCTATGGCCCAATATATTGATGCACTTATAACTCCGGTTCCTAAAAAGAACACGGCGCTTTACAAAAAATCAGCAAAGATCACTTCAAAAATTCTTAAAGAGTATGGTGCTCTTGAATACATTGAATATACGTCTGATGACGTAAAGTGGGGCAAGGCTACATCGTTTCCGCGAAGTGTAAAACTTAAAGATAGCGAAGTTGTTTTCTTTTCTTATATTGCCTACAAATCAAAAGCTCAGCGAAATAGTATTATGAAAAAAATGATGAAAGATCCGCGTATGCAGGATCCGGCGATGATGCCCTTTGATGGAAAACGTATGATCTATGGTGGATTTAAAAAATTCGTCGCTATGTAGGGCGAAAGGCCACAGTGAGGACTATTTTGGTACCCTTGTAACATCACAAATTAATCATTTCAGGGAACCGCAGTAAAATATCAGCCAGCAAGATTTCCCGACGGAAGAGAACGCTATCGAGTTCTGCAGGACTCAATACGCCGTAATACCGTTGAGTCAGTATTGTGGGTGTTGTTGCGACTAAAGTATCAACAAACTTCTGTGTGTAGTGTCTTGGCGGAGTCATGGCAAAGTACTCATTGCTGTCAAAATGATTTTCTTGGTAAGCAAGTCCCAAGGCAAATGCAGCTCCGTGATCGAAGACTTCGATTTGCGGTTTCGGTTCCCGCTTGAAATAGGAAAAGTTATGCCAGCTTAGATCCGTGTTTCCGATCATAAATTCGTAAGCTTGAGCATTGGAGACTGATTCGGAAGAGTCATCTAATTCGAATAAATCCATCTTTTTAGTAATTCCGACGGCTTTGCGACTGAGAGTCCCCTGCGCTTCTATGATCGAACCATCTTCAAGACGGCCGTATACACTGACCCAGATGCATTCAGGAACTGAATCCGAACCAAAAAGTTTACTTAGCTGATAAGCGAGCCAAGTTTTTCTAACAACATTTTGATTCGTTTTGACGTTAGGGCGAAAGTAGTAGACGGCGTCATTGTGGATGACTTCGTACACTTCGCTGCCGCCAGCGCCGCCATGTTTACGTGTCAGGTTCAGGGGAGATTTTTTTGAACCCAGAGTGTCTGATATACTTAACCGGCTTGCATACTTGGTCCAATTTTTCATTAACTCGGAAAGCGGTTGATTTTTTAGTACATGATTTTTTCCTTGGTTCAATCGTGCGACAGAAGCTGTTTCCCAGGCGCTTTTTAGTTGAACCGGAAGATTTGTTTTTGCCAATGTTTTGAAGTAGGAAAGCTTGCTGGGTGAAGAATCGTCTAATCGTTTAAACGTGAACGTGTGCCAATCGTCTTTACCATTGCGATCTACAATGAAGGTTGCGGTGCGCGTGAAGTCTTGCCCATGAACTTCAATATCGAAGCTGTAAAAACGATCAAATTTTTGAAGACTCAATATCTTTCCGTATTCGATATTTTCGTAAGATTCAGTGATGTGCTCGATGATCTGTACCCAATTCCCTTTTTTCAATTTAGGGACTGAAACATCGTGTAGTAGGGGTGTCTCGAGAGCATTTTTCAAATGAGAAACTTCAAGGCTGAGCGAAGAAGAAGGCCCGCTCGTTGAATTCGTAGAATAAAATTTAGCGCAGCTATCGGACGATTTCCCAAGTGCAATTGCCGCTAGTAGGTAGAAGAAGAGGGTTAATTTAGTCATGCTTTAACAAATTCCGAAAATACTGAGGGGAATGAAAGTTCGCCTTTTTCATTTTGGGTAGTGATAAACTCCAGAAATGACGATTGGGTGATTTACCGGTTATAGCGTAAAGATTCCCTTTAACTTTGGACGTGTCGCCGTCCCAGCCTAATTTTGATAAATCGATGGTCATAATGGCGCTCCAGCCTTGGGGAGTGAGCTGAGCCGAGTGTGTCCAATCAACTTTAGCGTTATTCACGAATTTTTTTACGGCCGGAATTTTTACCACAAATGTTTGATCATAAGGACTGATTTCAAATTCATAGTAAGGATACGCGTTTTCCTCAACGGATAAAAATAATTCAGCAACGTCAAATTGAAACGGGTACTCATCAATTTTGAATACCGGCTTAGCGTTGATTTCTTCGCTGGTGACTTCAAAACTAACTTTTAAAAAATTTCCATTAAGCTCGATTTGAGTTTGCACGGGTTGATCGATCTTCATTTGATTTACAAGTGGTGTGACTAAATTCAAACCCGTGCTGGCCAAGGTTACATTGGCAATAAAGAATGTAGTTATTAAAAACGAGTTCATTCTTTTACCGGAATGCTCTGCGCATGTTTGAAAAAATTGTTAGGGTCCCATTTTGATTTTACTTCGATCAGTCGTTCTAAATTTCCGCCCCAATAGGCTTGAGCCCAATCTGCAATGTCCGTGTCGCAGTAGTTTACATAAGCATAGCCCGAAACATAGGGACGCAGACTTTTATGAACTGCGCGGACGTGAGCCATTCGCGCATCGGCCGTTTTGTTGTTTTGCCACTGGCAGAAATACTGAATTACACTACGGGCATCACGATGAACAAATGCAGTTTCACTAGCGCGAACGTTTGCGATTTGTCCGCCGTAGCCATCAAATGCTAAACCGACCGAGCCCGCAAAACCTTTGTCCATTTCTGTTAGAGCGATATTGATTCCGTCTTCAGACATTTCGTCATAAATGTAATCTGATTTTCCCTTCATATATACGCTGATATAGTCTTCTTTTCCGGCAAAGTGTTTTACAGCATCCATGAAACTCAATGTTTTTACCATTTGTTTGTTGGGAGGAACTATTTTAAGGGCGCGAAGTTCATTTTGAAGCCAAGTTTCACTTTTTGTGGATTGTCCAACAGAGTATAGATAAAATGTTCCATCTTTGTTTTTGTTCAAGCGAAATAGACTAGTGATTTCACTGGGTGCGGAGTGAATCCACGACTGCCAGTTTTTAAAAATCGGTGACGCTTTGTCTTTGGGTAAATTCCAAGATATGCCAAAAACAGAAACTTTGTCTAGCGGGTGTAATTTCAACGTGTAACTTGTGACGACTCCAAAGCTGCCGCCACCGCCGCCTTTTAAGGCCCAAAATAAATCAGGGTTAGTATCTTGGCTGGCGGTTTCAATTTTTCCATCAGCAGTTACGATCTCGGCTGAAATTAAATTATCGCAAGCTAATCCATAGGTTCGTCCAAGCAGTCCATAGCCGCCGCCCAGTATATGTCCAGAGACTCCGACATTAGGGCACGAGCCGCCCGGATAAGCGAAACCATATGCAGTTATAGTTTTATAAATATGACCTAGCGAAGCCCCGCCACCGACGGTCACTGTGTGGTGAGTGACGTCGACGTGAGCTTCATTTATCAAACGCGTATCGATCACTACCGAACTGCATTGAGAAAGGCCTTCGAATGAATGGCCCCCACAGCGAATAGAAAACGGAATGTCCGATTTTTTTAGCCATTGCAAACAGATCACTACGGCTTGGGTATTTTTAACTAAGATTCGAATTGCTGGCAGTTTTGCCGTTCGCAAATTAAATTCCTGATTATAACGAGCATAAAGCTCATCTGTAGGAACTAAAATCAAAGCATCATCTGACGATAAGTTATTAGTAAGGGGGGACAGGTCCCAGCCAGTGGCCGCTTCGACTCGGGAAGCTAGTATGGCCTCAAGTAGAGTGAAGCCTTGCAATCCCCAAAGGATGCTTAATTTGCCAGTGTCTTTTAAAAGTTCGCGTCGATTCCATACACGTTGATTCATACGTCCTGCCTGTGAGTGACTAAGGTGCCTTCTTGAATGCAAGGGCAGGACCGTATTGGGAAAGGAAATAGACTATTAGAGCCTTAACGATTGTCTAAGGTTTTGACAAAAGCGCCTACTGCATCACTCCTGAAAATTTAGTCGTGTTTCCTGCTGTATCCGACACTGCGATCACGAAAGGACCACGTGCTGCTGGTACCGGCAAACGCATCAGGAAAAGACCTTGGCCATATTGACCCGATGTCGTTAACACTTTGCCATTAGGGGTTTTGAATCGAGCTACAAAAACTTGGCGGATATCCGGCCATTTTGCATCAGGGCCCAATAGTACTTTTCTAAAATCCCAAGCAAACATTTCGCGCGTTTGGAATTGAATACCGATGTAAGGTGGCGTTTGCACATAGATGCTGTTATCACGAGTCTCTGTTGTAGCAACGATGATTTGTTGCAACGGACCAACGGTCCCACCGTTAATGATTTCGATGACTGACCCATCCGCGCGCACACCATAGACCGCTTGAATTTTTGGAGCGATATGGTCCGCCGGCGATACCGTGTAGGCTTCTGGATTTACGATCACACCATCTTGGCGAAAAATATTATAATGGATATGATCGTAGTCGCGGCCCCAAGGAATCACAGTTCCAATGGCGGTGCCTTCTTGCACAACGACATTGCCTTTGTTCAAAGCTTGAATTGTTTCTTTTGGTAGATTCATTGAATCCACGTGGTGCATTTCAAAACGATAACCGTCAGGTGTAACGACGGCTAATTCAAAGTAAGGATCACTGTGAGTCTTACCGTTCCAAGGAATCCAATGTTTGATTTCAGAACCATCTGGGTTATCCGTATAGCTATAGTAACCACCTTCTAAAACGCCTGTAACTGGCGCCTTGACGATAGAGTTAGGTGGGGATCTAAGATCACAGCCTTTATGATAATAAGGCAGGTCGCCGCCGTACTGTTGAAAATTAACATAGTTTTGGGCAATGTTGCGAGCGGCATCAACGAATTGAACTGGCCATTTCAAGCCAGTCGGTAATTCCGATCGTACCTGGCGTTGTCCACGATAATGGGGAAACGAGTTAAACGGGCGATAACCCATCTTTTGTAATGTGGCTAACGGCAGAACTCGCTCATCAGCGCGTACGTTGCTTAGGCCTAATGTGATTACGAAAAATAAAATGGAAATACGACCGACCATAGACTCCCCCTTGGATGGTGGAGAGTATTAAGGAAAATGGATTGGAGTCAATAGTCGGTAGTGTGCTTCCTATTCAATCTCGTAAACGACCGAGAAATCCATGGCGAATTTGTCTATGTCGCTATTTTTCTTTTCTAGCGCTTCGACGTGAGCATGCAGAGCTTTTTTGTCAATGTAGGGGTGTCTCATGTTGGTAGCATACGATAACGAGTAGAATCCAAGCTCGTGGGTGTCTTTGGCTTCAGGTGAATAATTTGTTCTTAATACCGCTGTAGGCGGCAACGCGTTCGTCGCATAACTATTAGGAATGAGTTTCATGCCCTTGATTTTAAAACCGGCCTGCTCGATGACCGTCACAGCCAATCGGTGAAGGGCCTCTTTTCTATAGAGTTCCAAGAAATCGGCGACCGTGACTAGTCCATTGGGTGATTTTTTTGCGTTTTCTTTTAGGCCACGTGCGATCGTTACTAGAGTCTCGGCATGGCGAACTGTAGACATCGTAAAAGTCTCTGCATAGTCGGCACCTAACAGTTTCATTCCACGCAATGTCAGATACGAAGATGTGGGAACACCGCGACCACGAAGCAAAACAGTTTGAGCTACGGGATCGACCACTCTGGGAAGGTTCTTTCCTTCCAGAGATATGACATCTAGGCTGATATTATTGTCCTCTCGGGACATTTCTAGAAGTCCGCGCCAGCCATCACCATCGACTTTAATTTCAATATGTGTGCGTCGTCGGTCAATAGAGTCTGTAAACTGAATATGCTTGCCAGATTTTAGAGTAACGTCATTGTCATGCGAGATATCGTCAAAGACACCCGCAATAAAACTTGTTTTTTGGCTGTAAAAGCTGACGCAGAAAGGATCAGCATGAACCGTTGTCAGGTTCAGGAATAGGGATGTGACAACGGCGAATATGAATCGGTTGGTCATATTTTAGTATGCGTAGAATCGTAAGCACGCAGCAGCTGCCGCGGATTTATGATCTTGGCGAACTTTTTCAGCGATTACTTTTGAAGCTAAATTAGCATGGGTGCGAGTTTCAATCATAAATCCAGAAACGGCTTCAGCCATAGCCTTAGTGTCTTCAGTCTTAGCAAATCCTTCGCAGTAGTATTTGGCGATGGCCGCTATGATGTTTTTATCTTTTTCTTTGTAGCCAACGATTTTTTTAATTTTATCCATATATTCGCTACCGTTTTCTTCAAAGTATTGAGTG
>CAZCHT010000210.1:0-6732 GCA_964498705.1 uncultured Bdellovibrio sp.
GGGTGGCGCGGGGATCTTTCTTTTTTGGATTTTGTATTTAAAGACATAAAAAAAGCCTCGGTAGTCCTCGCCGAGCGCCTTTCGCCGGGGGCGCCCAGCCGGCTGCGGAACTCGTTTTTTTCATGTCTTTAAATACAAAATCCCAAAAAGGAAGACCGAGCTAGTATTTGCGCTTAAGAAAAAAGGAGAGCCTCCCACTCCACAAAAAAATACCCAAACCGCAGCCAGTTTCTAATCCCACATCGACGCTCACCAAACAATCGAAGGCATCAGGGAACTGGGCGATGCTCTGATGCCCGACTGCCGGATGCCGCCACTGATTGCCTGATTGCCTGACTGCCCAGAGGCGGGGGCGGTAAAGAAGAGGTGAAGCGCGTCGATTGTAAATTTCGCTCGAAGGATAATTTTTTCAAAACGAAGCCGCCGAACATCCTATCGCTTTTGGCACGATTGGGGCCCCCGTTCCACTTCGCAACCATGGATGATAAATTTCATTTCAAAATAAGTGGGGTTTACTTTTCAAGCGGGGGGCTTTAATCAGTGCGAGTCTTTAAAACATAAACAAACAATGGAGTTTAAAATGAAATCAGTTATCGCTTTAGTTCTTTTCGCAGCCTCGTTCGCATCAGCAACATCTATTAAAATGTATGACAAGTGGTCATGTAACTTTGATTATCCTCGCGGTCAGATGATTCGTAGTGTGTCAGTAAATGTAAACTACGATTTGTCGAAAGATCAAGGTTCACTCGTAGCCATCGCTAACTGTGTAAATTGCCGTATTATGCCTTTGCAAGTAAGTGTTACTCGCCGAGTGAGCCAAAATACAGTGTTTTTCGCTAACGTAAAAAACAGTGTTGATCTTAGAATCTTTTGGACACCATCTGTTCGTCCACAAGCTCCTCTAGCAGCTTCTTTCAATGGAACAGCTGGAACTTGCACCGCTGTTAACTAATTTAATTATCTAAATTTTTTGCATCCATACTGAATGGATTTGTATGGATGCGACGGATTCTATCTTTGGTAGAACTATTTTAATAATTTCGCCATTTCTTGATTACGTAGGCCGGCTTTTTCGAAAGCGACGCGCAGTGATCTCTCGATCTCAGAATCACGCATAGACTGCAATCCCGCTTCAGTAACGCCTTTCTTAGAAGCGACTCTGGATTGTAATTCATCCAAATTTAAATTCGCGCTATTTTTCGCAAGCAAAGAGGCTCCTAGAAATGTCTCTAGAGTTAGATTTTTCGCTACGTCTTCGTCAAATCCATATTCGATCATCCAATCTTGCCAGTAGATCATCAGTTCATAAACAAAACCGACTCCACTCGAGCACGCCACCATAAATGATTCGAACTGATCTTCGTCTTTTACTTTAGTCGTTTGACCAAGTGGCTTGAAAAAATCTTCTACCAAGGTATCTAAGTAGGAATCGGGTTGGTCTGTGAAATAGCCTACTAGGCCTTGTCCAATCAGCGTCGGTGTGTTGGGCATCAAGCGAATCCAGCGCAGCAGCGGCAAATGTTTTTTCAGTGTGCTCAGTTTGATCCCGGCAGCAAGGCTGATCACAATTTGCTTTTCTGTGAAAATTCCGCCTAGAGGATCAATCGCGGCAAGCAAATCTTGAGGCTTCATTGATAAAACAACGACTTGCGAACTTTCAACAAGCTCTTCATTGCTTTTGGCAATGTTAACGCCGTATTGATCATGAAGTTTTAGAGGTTTTCCCGGAGACCGATTGCTGACATAAATTTTTTGTGCAGGAACAACTTTGTTATCGATAAGCCCTTTGATAATTGCCTGCGCCATATTTCCGCAGCCCATGAAGCCAATTGAGTTTATACCAGAAAATACCATTTAAACCCTTTCACCAAAAAGTATGGTGCCTACGCGAATGACCGTTGCGCCTTCTTGAAGTGCGATCGGGTAATCCTGACTTGTTCCCATGGATAGACTATCCAAAGGATGACGGCTTGTATCTGTTTTTTTTCGAAGTTCTTGTTGTAGTTGATATAAATTTTTAAAATGCTGACGGGTAACGGACTCAATGTCACTCGCCGGCGGTAATGCCATTAATCCTACAATTTGTAACGCATCAATGGATACTAACTGTGACCACTGATTCAACAAATCTTTTTGGTGAAAACCAGTTTTTGATTCCTCGTCGGCTAGATTAATCTCGATAAAAATCTTTTGTGTGATTCCTGCGATTTTAGATTTCTGCCCTATGAGTTCTGCCAATTTTAGTGAATCGACCGAGTGTATGTAGGCAAATTTTCCGATGATTGAATTCACTTTTTTAGACTGTAAGTGACCGATCAGATGCCATTCTAAATTTTTCGGTAGCTGTTCAATTTTTTCTAATGCTTCTTGTACATAATTTTCGCCAAATGCCAATTGTTGTTGACGAATAAGATCGGTAATTTTCTCATTCGGTTGCCGCTTAGATACGGCCAACAGCTTTACTTTATCAGGATGCGGACTGAATTTTTTTATTTCGGCTTGAAGTTCAGCAACGGTTTTTATTTGGCTCATTATTATTTACTCGTAGTGTTTGGCGTCGCAAAATTAAATTCATTTTTCAAAATGGGTGCGATGGTTTCAATGGGAAAACCAATAATATTGGTCATCGAACCACGGTGAAAGGCGACTAGCCTCTGACCAAGGCCTTGGATTCCGTAAGCACCAGCCTTATCCATACCTTCGTCTGTGTTAACATAGTCATTTACTTCTGTGTCTGTAAGCGATCGAAACTGCACCAGCGACGACTCAATATGAGACACTTCCTTTAAAGTTTTCAAATTTTTTATGATGACTGCTGTTTTTACAAAGTGAGCATTTCCAGACAAACGTCTAATTATTTCCCGTGAATGTTCTTTATTTTGGGGCTTACCTAAGTGTCTCCCTTGGAAGAGTACTTCAGTATCTGCCACGATGACGGTAGAATCCTCTTTAGACAGGTCTTTTAGCCATATTGTGGCCGCCTCTAACTTTTGTCGTGTTATACTTAAAATCTGGGTGTCTGGGTGTAAGTTTTCATCAATTAATTCCGATGTATTGATAGGTATGGAAGTAAATGAAAAGCCTGCTTTTTCAAGTAATTGGATTCGTCGGGGAGATTGAGATGCTAATACTAATTCGCTCATCCAATTTCACTCAAACACGAAAGGGATAAAATGGGAAGTGATAACATATTGCTTTTTTTGGCCGTCTTTTTAGGCGGAATTTCCGTTTACTTTTTTGTTTCTGCATTTATTCAAAGCAATAAAGATAAACAACAACTGAGCTGGGCGAACAATGATGAACCGGAGAAATCAAAAAACCCGATTATCAATATGTCTCGGCCACTTGTGCATCAATTTACTTTGCAGCATGCCTTGAAAATTAAGAGTGCTAGTTATCGAAAAAAAGTTTCTAGATACATTATGGTGGGCGGTCTATCAGCGGAGCTGAACGAAGATGAATTCATTGGACTGCAAATTTTGTGGGGCGTAATGTTCCCGTTATTTATTGCCCTGATGGATTTTGCTCTTCAATTAGAGTTTCCAATCGTTTTTATTATCGCGTTGATTCCATTTGGTTTCTATTTGCCTATCATGCATGCGATGGGCGAGAAAACGAAACGTGTATCGAGTGTTCGCGCTGACCTTCCATTTTTTATTGATTTGTTAGCTTTGTCAGTCGAGGCCGGTCTTGAGTTTTTTTCGGCAGTTCAAAAGTTGATTGATAAATCAAAAGGCACGGACAGTGTCTTAGCGGCTGAACTATCAATCGTGATTCATGAAACTCAAATGGGTTCTTCGCGTGAAGAAGCTTTAAGAAAAATGGTGGGCCGACTCGACATGAGTGAGATCACATCGTTTGTGGCAGTGATTTTGGATGCGCAAGCGTCGGGTGCTCCGATTTCGCGAGTTCTGAAAGAACAATCTGAGCAGATCAGACTTGAACGATTCATGCGCGCAGAAAAGGCGGGTGAGAAAGCGACTCAAACAATCATGATTCCGATCATGGTTTGTATTGTGCCAGCTGTTTTCATCATGGTGTTAGGTCCGGTTGCTTTGGGAATGATGTACTAGAGGAAATATGAAACAGATGTGGAATAAAACTCAAAACACAGTTCTTGTTCCCCACCTAGAGGTGGCGACGGCGTTTGTTGACCGTGGCGTTGGCTTGTTGAAGCGAACGAGTTTGAACGAACAAGAAGGTTTGTGGATTAATCCATGTAATAGCATTCATACTTTTTTTATGAAATTTTCTATTGATTGTATTTTTATAACCAAGGATTTGGTCGTGGATGATTTAGTTGAAAATGTAGCACCGTGGAAAGTTGTTTTCCCTAGATGGAGATCACGTTCTGTTATCGAGCTGCCTTCTGGATTTATTCGTAAATCAAACGTAAAGAAAGGAGATCAGCTCAATGTGGTCTCTTAGAATATTGAATGGTCCCCAAGCGGGCCAAATATTTAATTTAAAAAATGGCAAGAACACGCTGGGAAGAGCCTCTCAGTGTGATATCAAGATCATGGTGCAGGGTGTGTCGAAGATTCACTGTGAATTGCTTGTTACCCAAGAAGGTATCAAAGTTATCGATAATAATTCCAGCAATGGAACTTATGTAAACGGTACTAAAATTCAATCCACCACATTACGTCTGGGTGATAAATTTAGTATCCACAATGTATTTTTAGATGTTGTGCCTACGCCTCAATTAAAAGCAAACACGCAGTTAATTAGACAAGGTCAGCAACAACAAGTTCCGCAAGGTTTTATTCCTCAACCACATGGTGCACTGGCGCAACAGCAACAGCCGATGCAGATGAATTCTATCTATCAGCAACAAATGCAGCAAGCGCATTTGTCTGTCGCCAAAGAGCCAAGACAGGAAAGAGCCGCACAGAAAGATTTAAAAGAAAAATTTGAAGAGTATCTAAATAGAGTTGTTCTACCTGGTGTTTATAAGCTAGCTCAAATTTTTGAAATGAAAATGGTGCTAGCTGGTTTCGTAGGATTGTTTATTTTTGCAGTGACTCTGTTTTCACTCTTTCCAATGATTACCGTTAGTCGCGACAGTATTCAAAGTGAAGCCAGAAAACGAGCAGGATCTCTGGCTCGTGCTTTGGCCGAGACAAACCGTCGAGGAATCTCTGAGAATAATTATTCGTCTTTAAGTACCTTTTCAATCGAGCGGGAAGACGGAGTTAAAGAAGCTATTATTATTAGTCGAACTGACGGATCCGTTATAGCGCCGGTGTCAAAAGCGGGGCGGACGATGGACATTCCATTCTTAAATGAAGTTCAACGTTCTAGTCGTGATATTGTACGATCCATCGATGGCACGACGATTGGAGCTTCGTTTCCAATTGAAAGATATGATGTCGACAAGCAAGAGGCCGTGCCGGTCGCATTCGCCGTTGTGATTTATGATATTAGTGTTTTGGCGATGGATGATGGAATTATAGTCAGTCTATTTATGCAGAATCTAATTATCGCCAGTATCTTTGGTGGAATTCTGTTCTTCTTCTTATACAAACTAATAGAGTTCCCAATTTCTAGCTTAAATAGACAACTGGACATCGCGCTTCGTGAAAAAACAGATGCTATTGAGAACACATTTTTATTCCCGCCTTTACAAGCACTAGCTGGTAACGTGTCTAGCTTACTGACTCGTTATATTAGTGGTGAAGGGCAGGGACAAGGATCGCAAAGTAAAGACTTTGAGGCCAGCATGTTGATTCAACATTTCCGTGACCCAGCATTTGCAGTTACCCTAGAGAAGAAAATTCTGAATTTGAATAGTAACTTTGAATCTTTGGCGCAAAACACCGTGGAAAACCTTATGTCCCAAGGTGTTGACGCTATTGTTGATCAGTCTCTGAAACTAAATATTTACGAATTGATTCAGGAATCAGTTCAAGTTCCAAATCAAATTCACCAACGAGAAATTGACCTGGGTCGCGGTACAATTATTATTCGCTGTCATCCAGTAATGAACGGCGCGAATCCAGATTACTTTTTGTTTTCGATAGTGCCTAAGAAGGAAGATACTTGATGAGTGCTGCGGCTAAAGTAAAACTTTTACCTTTCGAATTGGAAGTTGTCTCAGGTCCACACCTGGGACAGAAGTTTTCTTTTGTCGAGACGGCATCTATTACCATTGGCCGCGGCACAGAAAATCAAATCTGTTTACAACATGATCCACGCGTCAGTCGGGTGCATGCAGAAATACGCCAAGAAAATGAAGTTTTCTACGTGTTCAATAAAACAGACAAAAACCCAATGTTTGTAAACGGCCTTAAAGAAAATGAATATAAAATTATGCAACCATGTGTAATCAATATTGGTGAAACGGAATTTAAATTTACATTTCCACCGGCAGCGTCGAAACAATTCAAAAATCCTCTACAACCGCTGACACCGGCAGCAACAGTCCCAGTAGGTTTAGTCCAGCCGCAGCCTCAATCACAATTTCCAGGACCGGTGCTAAAACAACCTCCGCCTAGTAACTATCGAAATCAAGCCGCAATGAATCCGAATTCAATGAATGCGGGTGCACCGCAACCACCACCTAAGCGTCGCAAGGCTCCTAAAAAACAAGACAGTTTCAATCCCATGTTTTTGATTGGAATTGTGGGCGTCATTATCGTAGCTATTTTTGTATTACCAAATAAGCCCGAAGAGAAGGCAAAGCCAGAAAAACCAGTAGAGATTGTAACACCTGTTTTTCAGGACGATCGT
>CAZCHT010000211.1:0-6635 GCA_964498705.1 uncultured Bdellovibrio sp.
CGAATATGATCTATAGTTAAACGCCATTTGGATTTACACTGTTTGCCGGTGTTTTTATCTTCATACTGGCAGCATTGATCGCGTTGAAATAGTTCTCTTTGAACGGTTCTGGAAATTGCTTTTCTGGCTACTTTAGCTGAATGTTCTGGTTTAGATGAAGATGATTTGGAATCTTTATTTACTTTTTCTTTGACACTTGTCTTCTTTACTACTCGTGACTTATCTTTCTGCTGAATCACGCTATCTGAAACATACTCTAAAACCTTATCCCAACTACTGCCAAATGGTAGTGAATTAGATAACAGCTCTCGCATTTTTACTAATTTTGCCCACTGAACTTTGGTGAAAGTGATTTCCAGCCTGACGGATTCATCTTTTTGATGCATGGTTTTGGTGTACTGTTTGGGTTTAACATTTAGTGCTTGAGAGACAAGAACTTCAGATTCTGAAAAGGATTTATTTAATAATTGCTCAATAAGGTCTTCTTTGACATGAGCTTCTATTTTCGTCTTTGAAGATGCTTGAACCTCTCTAATAGATTTTTGCAGTAAAGAGACCTGCGCTAGGTTTAGTTCTCCCGATTCAAGTTTTTCAATCACGTCCGGAGCATCAAAAGAAAGTCTTGCCGTCCAGGTAGCGATGGGAGGTTACCCTCCCAAGGCCCCTACAGACCCGTGCTTGCAGATTTCCCGCACACGGTTCCTCAGTGCACTCACAGTTCAAAGCTAAATTGCTGTCCCGTTGATCGTTCGGTTATTCGAGGTGAAGGAAGCGGATATTTTCCCAGAAGTTTGTTGAAATCTGGCCATGTGATGTATCCGTTTCTGCTTCGACGGCAGAGCCATCGATGCCAGGTGCGTATAACTTCCCAGTGGTATTTCTTCAAGCTCGTTGTGTTCGTTCGGCGTCCATAATACTGGTAGTGGCCTTTCATCATTTCGCTGAGCCTTTTGTGTTGCGCTGGCAGCGGAATATGTCGATTCTCTTTACAGTATTTTGATACTCGCGAAAGACTACGCTTTAATCGTTTGGCCGCTGTCTTTACGCGAACGGTGAAGTGACCGTTGCGACTCGTAGAGCAGTAAAACGTAAATCCCAAAAACGTAATTGTTTCTGGTCTTTTTCCTTTTCTGTTCTCCTTTGCGAACCGTCCGAACTCCACGAGCTTTGTTTTGTCTTCGTGAAGCGTAAGACCGTATTTGGCAAAACGCTTTCTCAAAACTTCTTTGAAGCGGATGGCGTCGTCTTTGTATTCACACTCGACCACAAAATCATCTGCAAACCGGCAGAGGTAAATTTCTCCTCCAAGATAGGATTTTACTGTTTTCTCAACCCAAGTATCCAGTACCTCGTGCAGATAAATATTTGCTAAGATCGGGCTGATTATAGAGCCTTGATAGGTTCCATCCTTTGCCATTAATAGCTTTCCGTCTTCTATTACTCCTACGTGTAGCCACTTTCCAATCAGTTGCAGGATCTTTTTGTCGGCAATTCTTTTCTTAATTATTTCCATTAGCAATTTGCGAACAATGCTACCGAAGTAATCTTTGATGTCGGCCTCTAAAATAAATCTTACTCTTGTAAGAGCTCTTTCTCGAACAAAGCTGATTGCTTGCTGTGCGCCTCTCTTCGGGCGATACCCGTACGAGCAGTCCAAAAAGTCCTGCTCGTAGATTCGGTTTAGGATTTCTGCAATTCCTCGTTGTACAATTTTATCCTCTAGTGCCGGTATCGAAAGCGGCCGCTGCTTGCCATCTTCTTTTTCAATATAAACTCTTCTCAAGTGTTGTGCCTTGTACTGATTGTTGCGCAGTCGTCGATAAAGATCCGTAATATTTTGTTGCAGATTCTTTTCGTATTCCTGTGCCGTAACTTCATCCACTCCCGCTGCTGCATTCTTTCTCAGCGCATGGAATGACCGACTAAGCATCTCCTCATTGAGGAGATGCGCTAGAGTTTTGAACTTAAACTCTGGTTGGCTTTTAGCTATGTCTGATAGACGACTTAGTTGCGTTAACAATGTCATCGGTGTCGAAGCACCGCTCTTGTTTCCCTTTGTCGTTGCGTTCACTGTTCCTCCCTTTCCTCCGGTGGGTCTCAGGTGTTTCAACTCAGATATCCCACTTTCATTGGTACTATGGATTCGTAAGAGATCCATTAGCCGTCAGGAGAGCTTTTCTTTGATTCGCTTTTCCCTACTGTTTTACAGAGCTAATGGGTTTTCCTAGGTTCTTGGCGATCCCCTTTGATTGCATGCCATTGGCTACGTTCCAACTCCGGTGATCCTTTGACTGTCTCGCTGTTAACGACAGTTTCGGTACTGCCTTCGCCCTCGATGAAGGGATCGGCTTTCACAATGATGACGATTTCGGAGCTTTCACCTATGCGGCCCGCTTTCTCGCTGTCTACGCTTCAGAATGTCTGTCACCAGTGCATCCAGCAAGACTCGCTACTGACCTGACGGCTATGTCTTTAGTCAGACAGGATTTGCACCTGTTGGGATCGATCATAAAATTTCAAGAGCTGTTCATAACTCTATCCTTTTCATCCAAACTTCCTAGCGCGACATCGATACGCCGCTGAGCTGATCCATTAGCATAACCAATTCTTTTTGTCAGATATTCAAATAAGCTACTGTAACCATAGGTTAGATAAAGCTTACGCCTTTCTACTTCAACTATATGAATCAGTATTTCGATCAAGATTTCTCGCTCGCTAGTTACAAGCAATTTTAAATTAGCATCTAAATTTTGACTGGTTACCTTTTTTAAACACATAAACTACCTCTTTTTTGATTACTACCACTTGGCAGTAACTCGAGTGAATGATGTCTATACTGAAAACACCTATTTCATCTCTGGAAAAAGATATATCATGAGTTTTAAAAACTCGAATTTCGTGATTTTCACTAAACATTACCTAGATCAAAATGAATTGATAAGTTTTGTTTAAACGTGTTAGGTTTGTTTATATTGAGAGTTTTCCATTGAATGACCCCCGCCGGAATATTAAAAGAAATAGTCTATCAAAGGCGATCCCAAAGCTCTCGAAAGAGCGTCAAATAAAATAAATTTCGACGCAGATTTTTCTTGAGATTAAGTTGGTACTTTGGAAATGTTCAAAATCACCTAGTGGTAATCGATCTAAAATTCAGTGAATTTGTTCAGCTACGGATGTGACTCTGCGATACCGTACTCGTCGGTTAAATATCTAAGTATAAAATCCTTATCAGATATAAAGGCACGATTCCGCCAAGCCCCAGTGGAATATTTTGACGTTTTGCCTTCATCCAAAATGAGGAGAGGCAAGGACTGATTTTCAGGACCGACTAATTCTACTACGCGATGCCTAGGTTTTTGCCAATCGACTCTTTCAATTTCGAGCTGAGTTCTCAACTTTGGATAGATCGAGATAAGCCCTTCAAGCAAAACGCAATGCCAACAATAAAAATCACGGTTTGGGTATTCTGGATCTTGAAATCCTGGATTCAAAAGAATTAATTTATCCATAGCTTTTTTTAGTATTAAAAGAATGTCTGGTCATGGTTCAAATCGTTCTTATGCGCCAACCTGACAGAGCCAGGAATATAAAAACTAACCAACGCGATACTTGATAATCTTCTCAACATCCGGCTTACATGTACCACACGCAGTAGAACACCCGGTCCAGCGACTGGCTAGCTCGTGAGTATGTGCGCCATTCACAATCGCTTGATCCACCGTTTTTGTTTTAACGTGGCGACAATGGCAGATCTCGTCATCTTTGTAGGGGTAATCCCAAGTACCTTTAAGCTTCAACACGAACTCGCGGATTACGATTTCGGCGTGTGAAGTTCCAGTAGGCACAGGCCATTTGTAAACGTCGTTACCAAATGTAGCGCGATAGTTTTTAACTAATTGAGTGAACTCAAAACAACCGATAAACGACACCTTATTTTTACCATCTTGGCTATCTAATGATTCCAATTTGATTTGATCTCGGCCGTCGACTTTTGCTTCTACTAATTTTTTTGCGCTTTCCATAAGCCTAAATTATACTCGAGTCCGAAGATGAAAGAAACGGTACTGGACTGCGATTTTTTAATATTGAACCGACTGGCCGGGCTCTACTCGGCCGAACGCTTTCAATCGGAAATTACACGACTTAATCGCAAAGCGCGATTGGTAACGCCGGAATGGTTGATCGAAAATGCGTCTCAGTTTGAAACGCGCGGCCTAGGTCTGGGTATTTTGTACCGACAAGGGGATTTCAACTTTTGGCCGACACAAATGGCATTGATGGCACTGCCGTTTAATATTATCAACACACCATCGGCATTTATAAAAGCGCGTGATAAGTGGCTCTCGGCTCTAGCTTGGCAAAAACAAAATATACCAATGCCTCAAACGCGCGTACTTACCGATTTTGTTTCGGACTTTACACTACTAAATTCCGCCGAAATATTCCTAGCACTTCAAGAAACCTTCGGTTTGCCGTTTATGATTAAGAAACGATTTTCGAGTCAAGGTCATGGTGTGTTTTTAATTAACGACGAATACTCACTAAGGACACTGCTTATGCAAGATTCACACTTGTTTATGAATACAGGCAAACTCGAACACGACTATTTCAGAGCGGAATTTGAATCGGCAGCGACGCCTCCGTCAACTCTATGGATCCAGCTACGCCGCTGGGTTGGACAAGAATGTATTCAAGAAAGCTTGGGGACCGATACTCGGGTATTTGTAATTCAAGACAAACAGTTTAGCATTATACGCCATAACTCCAAATCATTTCGAAGTAATCTGCATCAGGGAGGAAAACCTCAACCAACAGAACTATCTTCTGTGGAAACTCAATTTTGCCAAATGCTTCATGCGCAATCAGGTTTAAATTATTCAGGAATAGATTTCCTAAGAACGAAGTCAGGCCCCAGGTTCTTGGAAATTAATCCAAGCCCAGGGTTTGAAGGCATTGAAACTATCTATAAAGAAAACATCGCAGAAAAAATAATTAACGAGATCAACAGGCCTATCTAATTCAAATTCTTTTCTGCACCCGCCGGGTAGCAACCCAGCTGAACAGATTTTGAATGCACTATAGCTGTTCGAGTAGTTAATCCATATCGAGTTGTTTTGCTAGCCTCTAATCTTTTTAGGCCCGATATTGAATCATCGTCTTCTAAACCAACTTGACCAACGCAATTTGTAATAATGTATTTGTCCATATTGGGCTTAATCAGACCTGAGCTACGTAAATAGTTGCAAAACAACCCAGCCGAATTAAAAACTTTATTGGCGCTATTTGATTCGATCACCAAATCTGTAAGGCGCGCACACGTATTAGTCGAATCTCGTTTTGCTGAACCCTGTACAAACAACAAAGGTGTTAAATTCTCTAAATTGTACTGCATGTGAGTCATTTCAATTTTTCTTTGAACATCTGAACGAGCAAATTGGCTGCTTAGATTTTTTGGGTTCTGATTGAAAGCATCGATGATTTGTTTCACATAGGCAGTATTCGTAGAAACATTCAACGAAGAAAAATTCTGACCAAATGAACCCACGATATCTTCATACTCTTTCAGTCTGTGTTCTAGCCATTTACCCGCTAAAGACTTTGCAAACCAACCATTAGCTTCAAATAACTGTTTATCTAAATCACGAAATTCGATTATCAATTCAGCTTGAGGTATCAACTGAGACACATCGCCCGACTTAGAAATATAAGCATCAATTTTTTCATAAAGCACACTATCGGCTTCCAATTGTGACGCGTTTTTTCTCCAGTCATTAAACGTTTTATCTGCCAACAAACTTTCATAAATTTTCTCAGAACGTGATTGGACTTCACTACTCAACTCGCCTAAAATAATAGCGACGTTGCTCTTCCATTTGTCTACGGCCTTTAGACATAGACCATACTGGAACGTACGATGATCATATCCAGGAGTTCCCGGTCCTTTGCCTCTTGCTGCTGTTAAGCTTTCAGAAATTTCAGTCTTGTTTTCATCTATCACTTTAAGAAGCGCAACAGTATGATCTTCAGTGGGCATGCGTAAATCTTTAAATACACCGTTCATACTTACAAAGTTATATGCAACGGAGCAGCGGTATGATGGATCGTCACTTTTAGTATAAATTTGATCAAAGTCCGCTAACTTTTTTCGAGCGTTAATGATTTTTTCAAAGTCGGTTTTAATCGTGCTTTTTAGTCCGTGATATTTCACAATTATATCTGCGATCTTAGGATCTTTTTTTCTATAAAAAGCTTCTAATTCAGCAATGCTTTTTAACGTATCTTGATACTTTTTGCTGTAGTCAATTCGACCGTTATTCAATTTTGAAAGATCACGAATTTGTTTATTGATACGTTGATAGTCGCAAATACTTTTTGCCACTAAATTTCTATGCTCAGGATTTTTCATATCTAAAGGATTTTCTTTATCATTGGCTAGATCTGTAACACCCTCAATTACCTTGGCACTCACTCCTACAAGCAAAGCCAAAGTTAATGATTTTCCAATTGGTAACTTTGAAATTGCTCCTGTCGCGATTTTTCCGACAAGACCCAACTGACCTACCATCGGCATAAAAATCGTAGCCGCCATCAGCACGGGCGCCAAATTCATCGTCACGTCAGATAAACTAGATAAT
>CAZCHT010000212.1:0-6460 GCA_964498705.1 uncultured Bdellovibrio sp.
TGTTAATTTCCACTGCAAAAAGCTGACCTTGGGTTAGATCGAGCTCAAAGTCGTATTGTAAAATTAGTGGGGAAATATGCCTCGCCATGTCCCGCAATTGCCGGCGAGACGTCAGAATTACCCAGATTGCACCTGGTTAGAAAATACAGAATGACATTGACTGGCTTTCTTTAGGACTAGAATCCAAAAAAACGACCCAATCCTGCGCGTTTCTTTATGACGTCACACTTGGTCGCATATCTGCGATCACATCCATCCCACCAATCTTTTTCACAATAGCTATTGCTCTGTGTTTTCCAGGCCTCAGCCGTTAGACAGCTGTCCGCCACAACGGGTGTTTCATAAGTCGGTAAATTCACAGGTGTAGGATTCAGCTGAGTTGCTTTATTGACTTCTATGACATTCCCATCTTCCAAAAGGCTGTAAAAAACAGAATTGCGACGATGAAAATCACGATAATGGCAAACGCGCGATTCAAAGGGCATAGACATCGTTTCACTTTTTAAATAAATAGAGGATGGACCGCCAGGAAAAACGGAGTTCATTTGTAAGCCCAGGCAACTCGAAAAAGAAACCATTGAGCTGGTCTGGGGCATAGTTGCCAAGTTTAAACACAGAATTGTTTTAGAACGAGTGTGGGCACCTGAACTGTTTTCATTGAACTGACGAATCAATCCGTCATAATAATTTATAGCATTGCCCAAAGGCTCTTTGAACGTATCCAGAAACTGCAACATGGTGGCTGATGTTAGACTCTGTGCATTCTTGGAATCATCCATCATTTTCTGAAGACTTTGGGACCCTGAAAACTGTTTCAGATATTGAATGACATCGTTCGCTGCCAGAAGCTGCAATTTTTTCGGATCTTGGTTCGCAGACGCTAAAATCATTTCTTCAATGATAGTTTTAATGAAAAATTCGATACGCGCGCGCAAAAACCCGACGCCTTTATCCAAATTAGCGGAACCCGAAATCAAATTCAAAGCGACTTCGGGATCCTCTTTATTAATCATAACTGAATCTATTTTTTTGATGATACCTTCAAGTCGAACAATCGTGTCTTGCAGAATAATTTGCAAGCTTGGTGCGGAAAATTTGGTTTGCTTATGGGAACGTAGAAATTCCAAAATTTTTATAAATGAATGGCGAGGAGACAAACCTTTCTGAGTTCCTGTTAATGATTTTGGGTACGCTTTTGCAAAGACCATCAGTGGGTCGTCAATCAACACGCGGCTCTTTTCTGCCATTAGTACTTCATACGTATCCTTATACCATTGTCGAAAATTGCTGAGCAGGGTTTGAACAGTGACGCTAATCACCTGAGACCTAAATTGGGCGTGATCTTTGCCGAAAGGTTCGAAGCTTTCAAACTTAATCGGCGAGCTGACGTTTGAGGCACCAGATTGATAGGACATCGTGGGCGGATCTATAAATCCAAGCAAAAAATAAGATCCATTGTCCTTGCTGAATCTTTTTTCAAGCGGATTACTGACCGGATCAGGACTATAACCGGAAGGAAAAATTTTTCCAGATATCTCACTGACGATAGCGCGAATTTCGATCCATCGTTTTTGGGGATCAGAAATCGAGTCTATAAATTTAGTTTTTTCAGCGAGCAAACCTTGTACAAAATCCAAAGTGGATTTCATTTTTTCTTCTTTGATGTAGATTTCTTGGCGTTGGCGCGCATTCGAAGCGCTCGTTGGACTAGAACCTGCCATAACCATTTCTAGCCATTCTGTTATATTGGGAACTTCCCGCTCGAGCAATCGAATGCTACTCCAAACAGGGTCTTGACTCGCTTTGGTGGTCAATGCCTGAGCAACTATCTGAATCGCATATTCAGAATCTTTGGCTCCACAATACTGATTTGACAGCGTTTCTAAAGCACACGTCAGTGCCGTCGCTTCAATACCGGTGACATATGAATCCAGTTTTGCATCCAGTTTCTTGCGATGAAAATAATCCACAATATTGCTGACCAAATTTAATCCAGCGCCCAAAAACAAGGCTGTCTCTGGATTTCTTGCCCCCAAGGACAACGATTGGCCAACCGCAAGCCCCACACCGGAAATATTTTCTAGTAGGCTGGGATGACTAATCCAACAGCTTTCATTCGAACTAATTCGACTAAATAACGAGTTAGTAGCAGAAACCAATGCCTGAGTAGCTAACATTCGTCGATTGAAGTTTTCATTTTCAAAATCGCCCTGCTGATAACCCCGATATTCCGCAATGCTCAATTGCACGGTTTGAATTTCCGACTGAATTAATTGTGATTCACTTTCGCTTAAACTTTGAGACAAAACCAAAAACAGTTCTCGTTTTCGATTCTCAAGACTCATTAGTATTTTTTCATCGCTGTTGACTGGCTGATCTAAATACTGAACATTTTTTGAAATCAAACTGAGCTCATTCACAACCCCGCTAAGGCCTTTGCAATTGGGGTCAGATTCGACGGATTTGATCGTTTCCACTAAACTGTCGACGGTATTCTTTGCATCTCTGGTCTGTGGTCCGCTGATTGAACAATTGGGCGAAAATACCGAGAAAAATTTATTGATTTGACCAGGCTTATCGGCCCGCGAAAAAAAACTGACCGTTAGGATAAACGTCACTATTTTTATTGGATTCATAATTTGAGTCTCACTGCACAACTGTTTATTTTTACATTCGACTAAAAACATCTTGTTTTTCTAATTCGAACGATTTCCAGTTGATGACAAGACGAGAATTATTTCAAATAAAAAGATCTGTCCAATTGCGACATTTCGAAGCATTGTTAACCACAAGCCGGTGAACCGGCTTTTTTTTTCACATTTAATGACTTTTTTTAATAACCTATATATCGGTGTTTTTAGGTGTCACTGGCGTAGATTTTTTCTTATTCTCCGCTGTCGCTGTCTAGCCACTCACCATCCGTAGGCTCCGCCCGATAGGTATTAGAAAGTAACAAGGCTTGACGACGTTGATGAGGAGTATCCCCATTCTGATCGATAAAATTATCTACGATTTTCTTAATGCGTGACTCATCAATACCCTGACGTCTTAGTTTCTCCAAAGCCAGTGCGATGCTATGATCGCGTTCTTCATCCATTGCCGTTTTTCGCTGCGACAATTTGCGGTTTAAGTACGCCGAAAAGTAGGCGACTTTTTGTTCCTGGGTAACATTTAATTCTTCAATTAAAGACAAAAATGTAATCGCCACATCCGGAAACGCACTCAAAGTATCTTCAAACGTAATCATCATTTCAAAATAAGTAGCATCGCTATTTTCCACCAGTGCCATCTTCACTATATCCCTTAACTGCGATGAATTGCGACTCGGTTTATCATAAGTTACAAGGGCATTATAAACAGATAGTAATCGCGCTGTGAGCGTTGTTGAGACATGGCCGAAAGCTGCCATTTCTCCAAGTAAATAAGCATCTTTAATATAGCTACCGGCTAATAGTTCGATGGTGTCCACTTTCTTAGCATCTTCACGCATAGATTCTGGCACCGGTTTCTTGCGCGACTCGACAGAATCAACATTAATTTGTATGGTGGCTTTCAGCGCGGCGGCTGCAAAAACAGCAAAATCTGGAACTACACGCGGAGGTCTAAAAATTCTCAGCGGTTGAGCCCGTGCAATTCGAAACGTCTGTTCTTTTTCTAGCTTGATACCTGCTAACTGATCAACCTTGATAGAATACAATGAAAACTGCTCATTAAAATAGTAAGCGCATCCAGCCATGCTAACAATCAACGAAATCACTAGAACTGGCGACAAAATATTTTTTTTCATAGAATATCAGTTTAGATTACTTTTACGTTACGAAGAATATTTTTCCGTATGGGCTCTCAAAAGAGTTCGTCAACAGCTGGTACACCCGTATGGATCTCAGACATTTTATCTTGCCTCAGGTTGAGACCTTGGTTACGGCTTCTCTCAATTGATTCAAAGTTTTTATATGTACAAGCTTAGATTGATTTTCAGGTCGGTTTAAAATTCTTAACAACTCAGGATTCATTAGGCGATGCTGTTTCTCTAAAGTAAGATACATTTTTTTAAAATGAGGCCAGCTCCATTCCCTGGCGCCCGCGGGCATCTCGGAACGAGGCTTAAATAGCACTTTAAACTGTCTTTTAACTAACCAGACGATATTGCGCCACAGTGGCAAATCTATATATATAACGACGTCGGCATTTTTTAAATGCACTGGCAGTAGATCCAGCGGACCATGACCATCCAGTATCCAATCAGGACGATCCACGGCGGTTTTAATTTCGGCGCGAATAAGATCGATATTCTTTTTTGAAAGATCAGAGTTAAACTCAATTTGATCCACATGCACGATTGGTAATAACAGAGCCTGAGCCAGTTTCCTGGCGAGCGCCGTTTTACCCGAAGCTACTGATCCTAAAAGAAGTATTCGTTTTTTAGCCGACAAATTAGAAGTCCCAAAACGTCGTCTTACGTTTTCTAGAGAAACCTTCCCCCCAATGTTTCACTCCGGGAAGAAAGCGAAATAGCAACGGATGCAAAAGCCGACGTGGCATTAATCGTCGCAAGTAATAAAAAAACTCAGCACCTAAACCTGCCGGCACCCACAATGGCGGACGCTCTGTCTGTACGACAAGCAAAATTAACTGCGCCACGGATTCTGCGGACGTTCGCGACAATCCCATTAGTTTTGATATAAACGGTTTCATCGATTTATAAAATTGAGAATACTCATCACTGCCTGTTTCTGATTGACGGCCCCGCTCAGTATAGCGAACATTTTTAAATGATTCAGAGTGAATAAATCCTGGTTGCACTAACGATACGTCGATACCAAACGGACGCATTTCGTACCAAAGGGCTTCGCTAGCGCCTTCTAGGGCGGCTTTCGACGCCGAGTAGGATGACATAGTTGGCATGGCTAACATCCCGCTGACCGAGCTAATATTGATAATTTTTCCGCGACCTTTTTTTCGCATATTCGGCAGCACTGAGCGAATCAACGACATTGGACCAAAATAATTGGTCGCCATTTGCAACGATTCATCTTTACTGGTCATATGTTCGATCACAGAACGATAGGAAATGCCAGCGTTGTTAATTAGAATATCTACGCCTTCCCATTCATTACAAATTTTATTGACCACATTTTTTCTAGAGACATCATCAGTTATATCCAGTTCAAAGACACGTAAGTTTTCTCGAGGTGGGAATAGCTCTATCAATTTATCAATCGAGTTTTTACGAGCCGTGATGATAACTCTGTAATTAGGGACACTGGTGAACATCTTGGCGAGTTCAAGTCCAATACCCGATGCACAGCCCGTGATCAAAATGACCGGTTTATAGGAGTTAGGTCGGATACGCTTAAACCAATATACATATTTATACGCCGACATCGACTATTCCCCTCGTTCAAAAACCCTGTTTGAAACAAGTATATTTAACAGACGTTAAAAAATACAGTCAAAAAGTCTTACACGTTATGGTTAAGTCTGACTTATCAAAGATTCCGATGCACTAAAACGTATCAATCACCAGCGGAGAGGTGGATACCAATTTGACCGATTGATAATCGCGGATAAAGACATCACCTTTGTCCGTATGTGAATTCACGGCAGTGACCGTAACGACTTTCATTCCGGCGCGTTGGCCCGCTTCAATACCCGCAGGAGCATCTTCAAAGACTATACAGTTCTTGGGTGGAAATCCCAATTTATTTGCAGCCATCAAAAATCCTTGTGGATCCGGTTTACCGCTAGTGACATCGTCACCGACAACGATCACTTTCGGCTGCGGTATATTTAAAAATTCCATTCTGACTTTAGCTAGCTTTGTAGTGCACGAGGTAACAATCGCCCACCGATCTGGTGGCAGTGACTTCAAAAACTCAATCGCACCAGGAAGAACTTTTAACCCATCCGTATCGGCAGCTTCACGATCAATAAATTCATCATTCGCTTGAGGCTGAGGTAAATGCGGCGCAAATAGTTTTATCGTGTCGAGAGAACGTCGACCATGGCAATTAGCCACAACCTCAACGGGATCTAATCCATTATCAATTGCCCACTGCGACCAAACCCGATTAACTACTGCTATCGAATTAATTAACGTTCCATCCAAATCAAAAAGAAACGCATCCGCTTGAAATCGCAATTTGCCTCCAAATTTATAATGTGCCATCTTAATCCTATCGGAGACAATTATGAAGTGGTTTATTATCTTAGCTAGTTTTTTCCATATGAACTTTGCCGTATCGGCACCAAAGGTAAAAGTGCCGTTAAAAGAGCAACCCAAACTGCGCTCGATGGGTGAAATTATAGAACAATCTTCCAATTCAGATTGGCGCCCTTTAAATCCCGATAACACCATGTACATGGAATTACCTAGCGGCCGTGTAATCATCGAACTAGCGCCAGGCTTTGCTCCTAACCATGTCGAGAATATTAAGAACTTAATAAAAGAAAAATACTG
>CAZCHT010000213.1:0-6427 GCA_964498705.1 uncultured Bdellovibrio sp.
ATATCATTTCTTTGCGTCCAGATTTCCTAGAGCGCGGCGTGAATTCAGGTTTTTAAGGCGGCGAGAAAAAGAAAAATGAAATTTTGCAAATGGCGGTTTTGGCTCCACGACTTTCGATCCTTGATGAAACCGATTCGGGTTTAGATATCGACGCCTTAAAAGTGGTTTCAGAAGGTGTTAATAAAATTAAATCGAAAAACAACGCGATCGTTTTGATCACGCATTATCAGAGGTTATTAGACTATATCAAACCAGACTTCATTCACGTGTTGTATCAAGGTCGCATCGTTAAAACCGGCGGACCCGAACTAGCGCTTGAACTTGAGAAAAATGGTTACGATGGATTTTTGCAATGAATATAATTAATTCGTTTGAATCTTTTTTAACCGAAGCTCAGAAGTTCCCGCATGTGGCGGATTGGACGTCTAAGCAGCGTGCAAAGGAACATTTGGTTCAATCGGGACTGCCTACGCGCAAGCAAGAATCGTGGAGAAACACATCGCTTAAGTTTTTAAGTGAAACAAATTTCAAACCAGCCAGTCATTCGCCAACGCAGCTGCCTGATAGTATTTTGTCTTTGGCATCTTCGAAAATGATTGATGGTTGCCATACATTAGTATTCTTAAATGGATTCTACATGCCGGGTCTTTCTCGATTTGATGTAAACACGGTACTTGTTATTGAAAACACGAAAAAACCGGTTTCATTTCAAGGTGACGCGGATAGCGCGTCTATTCATCATTTGAACGAGCTTTATAATTTAAACCCAATTGATATTACGATTAAGGCTGACTTAGCTCAGCCTCTGCAGATTCTGAATTTGACTCACTTGATGGAAGGTGAACCTTTAGTTACCTCGCCTAAAGTGAATGTGACTGTTAAATCAAATAAGGAAGCAAAAATTGTTTTATCTCAGGTCGGTGAACATCAAGCGCACTATTTCACGAACGGTCAGTTTACCTTTGCTGTCGAAAAAGACGCTCGGTTAGAACTGGTGAATGATGTCAACCAGAGCACAAATGCCTATCACTTTGATTTTGTTGGTATTGCGGCCGAAGCTTCATCAACGGTTCGGTATTTTGAATTGAATTTAAACGCGCAGCTAACTCGACATGAATTGGTGTTGGAATTAAACGGTGAACATATTCAATCCGAGATTTTAGGCGCATCGTATTTAAAACACAATCAGCATTGTGACAGTCAAACCTATATCAATCATCACAAGGGCAGCTGTCAGTCAGAACAAGTTTATAAAGCACTTCTGGATGATGAATCCCGCAGCGTATTTTCAGGAACGGTATTCATCGCCGAAGGCATTGCGAAAACAGATTCGGCACAACTGAACCAGAATTTGTTATTGTCAGATAAAGTTGAAGTTAATAGCAAACCAATTCTTAGAATTTATTCCGATGACGTGAAAGCCAGCCATGGTTCGACTATGGGTAAAATGCAAGAAGATGAAATATTTTATCTACAATCACGTTCTATCAGCCGATCCAAAGCAATTGAATTGCTAGGACAAGGTTTCCTAAATGAAATCGTATTGCGAATGGGTTCTGATTTATTGAAAAAACATTTTTCAAAAGAATTATTAAATGAACTGGGAACGCAAAGAAAAACAAAGTTAAAGGTAGTAAAATAGATTTATGCAATTGAATGATATTAAACAGATAAAGTCTCTATTTCCCACTCTTAACCAAAAGGTGAACGGGCAGGGTTTGGTTTATCTGGATAGCGCCGCGACAGCCATGAAACCGACTGCGGTCATTGATCGAATAACTCGCTATTATCAATTGGATAACTCTAATGTGCATCGTGGCGCCCATTACCTAAGTCAGCGCGGAACAGACGAGTTTGAAAAAGCTCGTCATACAGTAGCGGAATTTATCAATGCTAAACACGATTCAGAAATTATATTTACTCGTGGTACCACAGAGTCGATTAACCTTGTCACCTCATCGTATGGACGACACTTCTTGAAAGAGGGTGATGAAGTTATTTTATCGATCATGGAGCATCATGCGAATGTCGTTCCTTGGCATGTTCTAAAAACTGAAAAAGGCATCGTTTTAAAATATGTGTATTTGACTGAAGACGGTCAGTTGGATCTTGAGCAGCTTAAAAAACTGGTTAGTCCGAAAACTAAACTGATCACAGTAACTGGTTGTTCAAACACGCTAGGAACATTCACAGATTTAAAGGCTATCACTGCGATAGCGAAATCTGTTTCAGCGAAAGTGTTAGTCGATGCCGCTCAATTGGTTTCTCAGCATAAAATTGACGTTCAGGATCTAGATTGTGACTTCTTGGTTTTTTCTGGTCACAAATTATTCGGTCCAACAGGTATCGGCGTATTGTATGCTAAGCAAGAATTGCTAGAACAGATGCCGCCCTACCAAACTGGCGGGTCAATGATTCTTGAAGTTACCGAGCAAGCGACGACATTTCATCGTCCCCCATTTCGATTTGAAGCGGGCACGCCGCATATAGAAGGCGTTGTGGGTTTGATGTCAGCAATTCAGTTTTTTAATTCGGTTGATAAAAAATGGCTGCGTACGCACGAAGACAAAATGCTAAGTGCAGCGACAAGTGAGCTTGAAAAACTGGGCGACGTAGTAATATACGGAAGCAAAACTAATAAAGCACCGATTTTGTCTTTCAATTTGAAAGGTGTTCATAATTCAGATGTTGCCGCATTAATGGATCAACAAGGTGTTGCTGTTCGTTCTGGACATCATTGTACTCAGCCCCTGATGAATTATTTGAAAACCGTGGGAACTATTCGAGCTTCGTTTTCTATTTATAACGATTTAAATGATGTGGAAAAGTTTGTGGCCAGTGTGAAGAAGGCAAAGGATCTATTATTATGAGTGAAAATTTTGATTTACTTATCCGTATTCAAGAAACGCCTAATCCGAATGCATGGAAATTTGTATTGAACAAATCTGTGCTTGATGAAGGTAAGGCTACGTACATAGAACCTAAAGAAGCAGAGAATAATTTGCTCGCGCGTAGTTTATTCGAAATTGCGGGTATTAAGCAGGTTCACTTTTTTCAAAATGTGGTGACGATCACGCATACGTTCGACTCTGAGCCTGATGAAATTCATAAAAATGTAACATCGGTTTTGCAAACTCGAATGCCTGCGCACAACTCTAAGCAAACAAAAGTAGATGAAAAAAAATTGGCGCGTTCGCAGTTGCCTCCTGAAGTTCAACAAATTGAATCTATTTTGGACGATACGATTCGCCCAGGACTGCAAGGTGATGGCGGTGATTTAGCTGTTATCAAGTACGAAGATAATAAACTTTATGTGCATTATGAAGGTGCGTGCGGTACCTGCCCGAGTTCAACATCAGGAACATTAATGGCGATCGAAGGAATCTTGCGCGAACAGTTTAATGAACAGATTGAAGTTATTCCGTTATAATTAACGGTAGAAACTTAGGCACATATTTTGGCCTCTATTAAGTAGTAGGCTTTTAATTTTTTCAGCCATAGAATCAAATGCAGAATTTACTTCTCCCGGTCCTGCCAAGCCACGGTCTCTAATGCTAAGTACGTGAGATAGAACATCTTTCGTTGGAATCACGATCAGTTGATCACTAGGAATACCCTTCGGTGTTACTGCGGCAGTTTTATCGCCACTTTGAAGCCAAATGAGTTTTTTCTCGCCACTAAATAGAGTTTTGAATTGTTTCACCGACGTATCTAAAGAAATTGTTTTATCGTCAGATGTTAGAACCATAACGGTAGGAATTTCTATTGAGCCATACTTAGAATAGCGCAATAGATTTCGCGTGTTCTTAAGTAATTGAAGTGGGCCGTTCAGTGGTAGTTCGCTGTAACGTATCTCTCCTGTGCATCCTTCGCACATATTCTTTTTAACTTTGGTCGCAAGTAACTTTCTAAAGTAGCCATTTATGATATTTGAATTCAAAAGACGTTTTGCATATTCAATCCAACTCATAATTTTAAATTTAAAATTTGCCGATCCAGGTAGACCAAGTGCGGGTGAAATTAATAGTAGTGATTCAATTTTACGTTTTACTGTTGGTTTAAGTGCAGCGACCACGCTTGTCAGACCTCCGTTAGATAGTCCACCTACAAGAATCCTGTCCCTATACTTCTGGCTCACCTCGTCGATGATCGTCTCCGCGTGGCGATTCCATTCCTGAAAACCAACGCTCTCTAGCCAGCGGGGATTATTACCATGAGCTTTAGCCAGTGGAACGTATACGTCATAACCGTTATCAAAATACAGTTTAGCAATGTCTTTCATGTAGTAAGGTGAATCGCTAAGGCCATGGAAAAGAACGGCGGCACCTCGGGCGTCTTTTGTATGAACCAGCTTGAAAGCTTCATATGGTGCGGACGTGTCGTTAAAAAAACTGTCTAGTTCGGTTACAGAGCAATCTGCACACTGTCTAAAATAGTCAGTCTCGGCGCCAATGGCGTGAAATAAGGGTGTTAAAATGAATAGGGCTATACTTAGCCAATTTCGAAACTGCATATAGTTCGTATTTGCAAGCGAGGTTCCATGATTTTGAACTGTCAAAAATTTTGACGTTGATGAATTTGCTACCTGAAACACATATAAAAATTCGATCAAAATCCAAAAAGGAAGAATTATTTACAGAATTAGTTTAGATTGGGCAGCGAAACCAAACAGGAGTTCACCATGCTTGCTACAAACAAAACTATCGCATCAGTTATCGGTTTTTTAATCTTGTCTGTGTCCGCACACGCCACAAATGTTTCAATCGCTCAGGCGGGAAAACAGTGTTCAGGTGAAAACGCAATCCCATCTATCAGTTGTATAAATCCAGATGGCGTTGATGAAGGCCAAGAACTTCATGATGTACGCCTTTACGTAATGGAATTCCAGGATTGCAAAGATGGTAATATCTCTTCATTAACAAAAGATATTTCTGGATTCGTGTTTTCAGAAGAAGCTTCTGAGGCAACCACTAGCGTAGTATTTTCTGGTCAACGCATTCATTTTGACGAGCGCGCTGATGATTTAACTGTTGAATTGCCGAAATCTGCTGTTATCCAAACAGCTAAATCTAAATTCCTTTTAGATATCACTGGTGAAGAAGTTCCTTTGTACGAAGGCGCTGATATCACTCAAGACTATGCTTTCAACGGTACATTTAAAAAAGTAAACGCCCAAGGTGCTACCTTGAGCGCTGGTCGTATTCTTTGCATGGTAAGCCGATAAATACGTTTTAGGTTGCTCTGCTGCAACCTAACGTTGGATTTTAGGCTCTTGAGATCTTAGATCTTGAGGGCTTTCGCTTGAGAGATCTAACTTTTGAATTTTATCTGCGTTAGAAACTTCGAACTTTTGTTTTGCAATAAATTCTTGAGAGTCTTCTGGGCGACTAGAAATTAAGGCGACGTTGCTCACAGGTGTGTCGCCAATTACAGTTCCTGCCGTTAGAGTCACTAGTTTCTTTTCAATGTTTGAATAGCCCTTAACGATAATAGATACCTCCACTGGCTCTTCTGCATATACGCCTTCTAACTGACCTTCGATATCGCCATCAACAATGTGCACGCCTTCGGGCAACAACCATTGGTATTTAACTACGTTATTTGAAGATTTTAAAAGCGTGATATAACCCATAATTTCTGTTTCATCGTTTGGGTTATCCGCGATATCAGGTGCTTCTAACTGCACGTTAACGAAAGAAAGTGATTTACCCATCTTTGCATTAAACAACAATGATGACAGAGATGGGCTTTGTTTGCTGGCGACTGACGACAGGATCAAATAGTCCGCTGAGGCATATCCCAAACCGAACATGGCCGTAAAAACAAAAACGAATTGCAGGATGTGATTTTTATACATTTTTAATTTTGTGGACATAAATCCCTCTGTGTTGATCCGGAAATTTTTTGAACACGGTAGCGAGCGGTTTCGCCCACTGCTGCCGCGCCTTTACCGTATGTATTTGCCTTAACATCTAACAAGTAGGTGCCTGGAGTCAGTTGTCCCAGACCAAAACTTTCGTTGCCAGACTCAAGCGATGCATAAGTACGCGCGCTTTTTTTAACGATGTCTGTGCTTTGCGAACCAGATTCTTTTTCTTTGTAATCATCAATATAAGTGTATCCTTGCTTATATAAATAAAGATCTAAATCTACGTTCGTAGAAACTGTACAGCCTGAATCGCCAGGCCCAGTCGGGTTCACCGGCCCAGTTGGGTAGGCCGCGCATTGGAAGTATGCAATTTGAATTGTAGCATTGGCGTCGATATCTTGTTGAGTTACTTCCAAACGATAGAAATCGTTTGAACGCAGTTGATTCGACATTTTATAGATCGGGCACGTTGAACCGTAGCAGGTCGTTTTATCGGGGACCGGAGTCATTGCGCGTGTTGCACATGAATTCAAAGTCACCTCAGAAAACGTATTATTG
>CAZCHT010000214.1:0-6161 GCA_964498705.1 uncultured Bdellovibrio sp.
TAAACAGAATCGTGGTGAGCGCGGAACATAAGGGTTGGTGGTTGATTTGTTAATAAAGGGGCCCGAACCCGCCGGGGAATACTTAGGAAAGGAAGCAGAAACAGCTTTAATCCGCCCTAGCCCTTAATCGGTTCGGCATCGGCGAAGTGGGCGTTAATGGCCCCGGTATTTGTTCCTATGTTCATGCTGCTGGGAATTTCTCCAGAATTGTCGCAAACGTCTTATCGTGTCGCAGATTCCGTCGTAAATATTATTTCTCCGTTGATGAGTTATTTCCCGATGGTGCTCGCCTTTGCAAATAAATATGAACCCAAGGCCAAAGTCGGAACTATAGTTGCGATGATGCTGCCTTACTCGATGGGATTTTTAATTTTCTGGTCGATAATGTTGTTCATATGGATTACTTTGGGATTGCCTGTAGGGCCAGGAGCCCAACTGCATTATCAAATGCCGGCATCGCCATAGGTTGGGTTATTTAAAAAAAATAAATTGATTGAGTAAGGATATCCTAGACGTCTATCCATCAAATTCTTTGCTCGTTGACAACATAAAGTATGCAGCCAAAGCTAAATATATGAAACAGTTCGAACGCCCTTTTAATAATAGAAAGGGAGTGAGTATCGCGAGTGCATTGATCGGTGCTGGTCTAATCTCGATCATTTCTCTGGCATCGTTATCTTTGTTTAATACTAACCTTTTACAGCAGAAATTTATTGATCAGAAGTATGCAGTGACACATCTTCATCGGGAAATTTACGAGTATTTGTCAAACGCGCAAAATTGTCGGGCGACTTTTACGGCTACTGGGCAAGTGCTAAATCGTGATGCAATTGATGATGCGGGAGAAGAGTTTGTTTTTTCTGCTATTAAATCACCAGACGGTACAAGTGACGTGTTTAAAAAGTATGTGTCTTCAGGAGATCCTACCTATAATAATAATTTGATTCGTATCGATGATTTAAAGGTCAATGGATTTCAAGATCTTGGTTTAGACGCAAACAATCGCTACGTGGCAACTGCCATGCTTGAAATTAAGTATAAACAGAATAGTCGAACCTTGGGCACGGAAACTTTTCGTCCGAAACAGCTTAAAATTAATTTCATCTTCCGCCGTACTGACACTACAGCGCCCGCGGGCCCTGATGTTGCCAACGACAAAGAAATTCTGACCTGTAAATCAATCGGCGGTTCGGGAGATTCTTTTTGGAACTTGAATGCAACAGGAGAAGGAATTTTTTATAACGAGAAAGTGTCCCTTGGAGTGAACGCCCCTGCCGCGAATGTAAAGTTTGAAGTCCAAGATAATCAATTGAATGGAATCGCAGGACGATTTGTAAATAGAAATGCAACCAATAGCAATGGCATATACATTCAAACAGAGAATACTAACCCGGTCGATTTAGGTTTGCTTGTTCAGTCTAACGCCGGGGCCAACGATGTTTTTGCAATACGTAACTCGGGCCAAGTAGGTATAGGAACCAGAAGCCCGGCCTCAACTCTCGACGTGCGTGGTGAGATTCGTATGGGTAATTCGGCAATTGCGTGTAGTGCAGTAAATGAGGGTGCGATCAGATATAACAGCACTTTAAAATTAATGGAGTTTTGCAATGGCACGCCCCCGTGGCGTGTTATGGGATCTAACACCATTTTCAGCGGAACGGCCATCGTGAGCTGGAACAATGGGTCTACGACTTCTAATATGAGCGCAGCTATTGCGGTGCCCGGTGGTTGCTCGAGTCCAAAAGTATTTGTTAGAGCTCAATCGGATTCAATTATGTGTTTTCCTTCGCCATGCCCTGCGGATCCTTCAAGCTCATCTCAGGACATTCACGCATATTCATCAAATCCCGGTGCAAGTTTTGTTGTCTATCTTTCGGGATCTAGTGGAGCCGCTGTTCCGGTTGGCTCTACCTATAATATTGATTGGCTGCTTGTTTGTAACTAGGAAAAAAATTGCCTCAATAATTGCTTTGCTATTTCCCACGACTCTGATGATTTGTGGGTAATAGTAAGCAATAACTGAGGCATTTTGTTTAGAACTATTAAAATTTCGAAATTTAGAACACGATCTTTTTCGCCATATCCTGCATATCACGAGTCACTGCGTTCGCTCTAAAAAGACGTTTTGGCCCATTCGCCTCTTTTTGATCCTCAACACCTTGAAGTGAACCCTCGATAGCCATTGCTACCGTCATGATTTTTGATTTCTCAGACGCTAGATAAGCGCGTTCCGGATTTACGATGCCGCTGCTGATGACTTTAGTTTTCAACCAATCTTTCTTATCAACTGTGCCCATCAAGATGGTTCGCATCTGTGCTGGGGTTAGTTTTGGATTGATGTCTTTCATCTTCGCAGCAACGCCTGCAACAAACGGAGCTGCCATCGATGTTCCCGACATTGGCAATATCATTTTGTTATTTACGCTAGGGACAGAGCTCTTAATCGCAACACCAGGAGCCGCTACGTCAACAGTTGTCTGACCGTAGTTAGAAAAAGTCGCAAGAGCGGAAACTCCTAAGCTAGCCGCAACTGAAATCGCATTATCCGCGCGGATATTAGATGGAAACATTGGAAACACGTCGTTATTCGCTCCATCATTACCGGCAGCAATTACAAATAGAGTATTTGGAGCCATTTTCAGCCATTTGCGTCCAGCGGGCTCAAATTGCGCGTACATGCGTTTTACTTCGGCCGCTAAAAGATCATTGTATGGCTTCATTATCTCTGCCGTAACCACTGTTGCGCAGTTTTTATCAGCAGTACCATTTTGCAAAGGAGGGCAACGTTTGGCCACTTCCGCTGCAATAACATCGGCCGCGGGAGGGACAACTTTACGCAAAGACAAACTCATTCCCGCTAGCATCGACAATTGAGTTCCTAGACTGTAGTTGGCCACATCTATTTTTTGTTCGTTCGTATACTGAGCCACTTTTTCAAATGATCCATTGGTAACCATCGCCAGCAGGCGATAGACTAAATCTAATGCGCCTTTCTTTGACTCTGTTTTTGCTAGAGGGCTAACAAATTGAAGGGGAGTGTCCGGAAAAATGCGATTTGAAATCATTCTCGCATCGGGAGACACCGAAGCGATGATACCCGAAACATGCGTACTGTGCGAGTATTGACCAAAAAAATTCAGTTCGCCTACCACTTTTTGTTTTTGCTCTGGAGTCAGGTTGACAATGTTTTCTTTCCAAAATTTTTCATCTGCCGCAGTCTGTGTACCACTTTGTATGCGGGCTAAAATATCCATGATCGTATACACGTTTTCGGAAATTCCGCTGACATGTTCCTTGAAAAATACTTTTCCGTAATTGTCGGCAAAATTCCATCCGTTAACGTCATCGACTTTACCATTGCGGTCATCGTCCACGCGATTGCCTGCGATTTCCTTCGTGTTAAGCAATTCTCGTCCTGATAGCCAGGTATGAGAAAAATCAGTTCCCGAATCCGTTACGGCGACTCGAGCCGAGAAAGCGTTTAGACCAATGAATACTAAGGTGAATATTAATTTATTTGTTATTTTCATACGGCCTCCTAGTTAATTCCTAAAATTGATTTATTAGCGTCAATCAATGCATTTTCAAACCTCAGTGACTTAGGCATAAATGGATTCAAGTTTTGAATGTAAAGCCAATTCAAAATATTCTGTGTTTCCATAGTGGCCTGTCCTGCCAAGTGACTTTTGTATAAATCATTTTGCAAGAAAGCCTCATCGACAACTCCCGCACGCATGAATTTCTTCAATGAAGAATTCAATTGATAAGTCACCGAGCGCGATAACGGCAGGCCGACCACGCGAAGGCCAACCGACAATAGCCATGTGCCTCCACGGATTACGGAAACTTCATAGGGTCGTTTAAAGCGGTGGATAAGGGGGGCACCCAACGATTTAAACGCGATATTTTGTTCCGAAATCAGCGAATACACACCATTTTTCACTCCGTTTTTAAAACAAACGGCAAAATAGTCGTTCACAATTTCAGTTTTGCAATTCTTATTCAAAACCAAATTCGAATGCGTTTTGTCCATCAAGATCTGCCGTTGTTTTTCAATCGTGTAACGGGCACCTTTACCTGATTTCTCGAACGCTTGCCAATCAAAAGGCTGCCCTTGAGCGACTGACATTATATAGTTCGTCATCAAATCTGCTTTTTGTCCGTATAGAATATTCAATGCTCTCGTTTCGAGAGTATTGAGATCCGCAGAATTAACGGAATAGTTTTTAATATTTTTCAGCGTATGCTCTAAACGATTGGTTTGATATTCATACATGATGTCAATTTGCTCGAAAATATCTTCTACCGCGACTTCAACGATGGCAGCAATGGTAGGATTCGGAATTAAGCGGGGCAATTGAGTCAGAACGCCACCTAAAACCGCGCGAAACATTTTTTCAACTAAGCCTTTGTACTGAGTTTGAAAATTGATCAGTTCCACCGGACCCATCAAAGGTAAAAAATCACCATCAATGATCACATCGTAGACTTTGTTCAAATCGTTCCAGTTAAATCGAACAGAAGATAAAACCGTTTCGGGTTTATTCATGACCGTTAGGAAATACTGACGAATCTGACTTGTTTTCTCGGCCGACAAAGCGGTGTCGATTTCCAGCTCGTTAAGAATTTCGGATAATTGCACTTTGGTAGGCGTCGGTAGCTGCATGTCCGCCTTAATATCAAGATCCGCTAAAGTAAATGAAACAGGTAGTCCGACATCGGTCGGCAACGTTTTTGATCCTGGAACCGCTTGCGGTTTGTTTCTGAATTTCAATGCCGAAATGAAACTCGTTTTGGCTGCGGTTTTGGGATTAAAGCGAAGGCCATAGTCTAGGTTTCGTCTTTGAATCGAGTTCCAGTCATCATCCAAAGCGTTGATGAAATCCTTCGACGTCAGGTTGCGAACGGGAACTTTAAAAAACGACGCCGCTTTAAGAACTGCTTTCAAATTAGGAAATGATAAATCATAAACGCGGCAAGGTGCACCTTGAGCATCGTAGGTCAGTAAGTATTTGTCAGCGAACGGAACTTTTTTAGAATCGATACAAGTTGGCTGACTGGCTTGCGTCGCTTTCATAAATTTCTGCAAATGGGCCAGTGTCGGCTTTGGGGCCGGTGGTTTTGCTTGGTTGTGAGTTGTGGTTTTAATGCTTTTTAGAATTCTTTGCTCAAGCTCTAAATCATCGGCTGAAAGTGACGTCTGCGCCGAAGTTGCGCCTGCACTCATCAGGATAATTAGACCGAGCGAAATCCATTTCGTACGAATCATACTTCCCCCCTTGGAAGATAAATTAAACTTGCTTAAAAGTGTCATTTAAACAGAATCGTGGTGAGCGCGGAACATAAGGGTTGGTGGTTGATTTGTTAATAAAGGGGCCCGAACCCGCCGGGGAATACTTAGGAAAGGAAGCAGAAACAGCTTTAATCCGCCCTAGCCCTTCATTTCGCCCAATTCTCAATCTTCAACCCTTTGACTCTTGAGAACTCTTTTTCGTTATTTGTAACCAGAGTTAGATTTAATGAAAGAGCCTGCCCAGCAATTTGCAGATCGTAAGGCCCAATTACCTTTCCAGATTTTTCCAAAACAGCTCGAATTTCTCCGGTGCTTTTGGCTGCATTCTCGTCCCACGCCAAAATATCAATTGGGACCAAGAATCCGGTTAGAGCTTCTAGGTTTTTCTCTTTGTGCTGGCTTTTTTCGGCTCCGTATATAAGCTCACTCAATGTCACAGCAGAAATTGCTATATCTGTCGACTCAAATTTTGCGAGTTTTTTTAGAACCTGTTCAGGCTTCTTTTTGATAATGTAAATGCAAATGTCCGTGTCTAAGATGTACCTCATCAGAAATCTTCTCTCTTTTGTTGATTTGGTTGGTTTCTATTAGATAAAAAATCGTCACTAAAGAGACTTAGGCTTTGTCGGAAAATTTCCCATGGACTATCCGCAGGAAGCAGCAGAACTCCTGCACCAACTTTTTGGGCAAACACTTCTTTTCCCTTAAAACGAAATTCTTTTGGAAGCCTCACTGCTTGGCTTTGTCCGTTTTGAAAGAGCTTTGCTTTTTTCATGGTTCACCTCTATTTAGTATAGATTTTAAAGTATATACTAAAATCAATCAGAATTCAAGCTTTTTGTAACGTTCAACAAACGGTCGTATTTGA
>CAZCHT010000215.1:0-5924 GCA_964498705.1 uncultured Bdellovibrio sp.
TCAGAAATATTTAATTCTAAAGGCAAATAGTCTTGAGCGACCCAAGATTATTTGCCTTCAGAAATATTTAATTCTAAAGGCAAATAGTCTTGAGCGACCCAAGATTTTGGGTAGTCGTGTGGGTATTTGTAATTCTTCGTAACATCCGGAATATTTCCTGAACGCAAATGATCTGGGACTTCAAAATCAGAATGTCTTTGGAAAAATGCGCGAGCAGCATGCAGTGCTTTGTAGGATCGATTGCTCTTCGGGCAACTCGCTAAAAAAGTAACAACCTGGGCAAGAACGATTTCCGCTTCGGGCATTCCTACAAGTTCTACTGCCTGTAATCCATTGATCGCTAATGTCAGCGCGCGAGGTTCTGCGTTGCCGACATCTTCCGATGCTAAAATAACTAATCGCCGAGCCACGAAAACTGGGTCTTCGCCAGCATCTAGCATTTTCACCATGTACAACAACGCTGCGTTTGCGTCACTGCCACGAATGGATTTAATAAATGCGGAAATCGTGTCGTAGTGTTCAGAGCCTTTTTTATCATAAGCGATGTATTTTTTCTCTAGTAAAACTTCTAGATCACTCATGGGAGTAGCTTCAGTCACGTTAGAGAAAAATAAAGTTTCAATCAGGTTATAAAACCGGCGAACATCACCGTCAGAAATATCGATGACAAACTGTAATGCTGTATCATTTAAAAAATGATCGCAGTCGGCCTTTAACTGAGTGCAGGCTCTGATATATAGAGATTTTAATATTTCTTTTTCTGGCTTAGTGAACGTGATGATGCGAGATCGGCTCAGCAAGGCACGGTTCAATTCATAGTTTGGGTTTTCTGTCGTGGCGCCGATCAGGATAAAATGCCCGGCTTCTGTATGTGGCAGCAAGGTATCTTGTTGGCCCTTGTTCAATCGATGAATCTCGTCAATAAACAGAACCGTTTTTTTCTGGTAAAGACGTTTTCTCTCTAAAGCCTCATCACCAATAGCTTTCATTTCTTTTGTCGAAAGGTCGGTGGCGTTTTTTAACAAGAAGGTGTATTTTGTTTCTTTTTCAAGCAAACGCACAAACGTCGTTTTACCTGTGCCCGGAGGACCCCAAAGAATTAAGTTCGGAAGGAAATCTTTTTGCAACCATGTTTGGATTGGCAAGCGAGTCAATGTCGAGCCTGCTGTCTTCATAAAATCAGCTAAAGACTTGGGTCTTAAGATCTCTGAAAGTGGGACGCCGAGCTGGCTATCATTAGAGTGATTAAACAAATCCATACTTGGTATTTTGTTTAATACAAAAACGAGTTCGCTACTATGATTTATTCATAGTGCATCACAATATACATAGTTTTTTCAATGTAGGTAACCTATTCAAATTGTATGGCTCAGACGAAGCAAACCATTTTAAAAACAGACCTAAAAACAGAAATCACTGCCGGTATCACTACATTCCTAACTATGGCCTACATAGTAGTTGTAAATCCTTCGATTTTAGCGACCGAGGGCACAGGGATGGCGTTCTCTGGAGTTTTGACCGCGACGGTTTTATTGTGCTTCACTATGACGATGTTGATGGGCCTGTATGCAAAGCTACCTTTTGCGGTGGCTCCAGGCATGGGGCTGAATGCCTTTTTTACCTTCACTTTAATTTTCAATCATAAAATTCCTTGGCCCATTGCTTTGGGACTGACGTTCTGGGCGGGTGTGGTGTTCGTGATTATATCCGTGACTCCATTGCGTGAAATGATTGCCTCGGCCATTCCCCATTCATTGCGTGTGGCTCTGTCGTCAGGTATTGGGATTTTTCTTGCATTCATTGGATTAAAAAATATCGGTTTGATTTCTGCCAACCCGGCGACTCTGGTTCAGCTAGGAACTATTGATCGTAAAGCCGTTCTGGCTATCGGCGGATTTATTTTAACGGTTTGGTTGTTAAAACGGAAAAGCCCTATCGCTTTTTTAGGTGGCATCGTTGCAGTCACGATCGCGGCGGCGGCGTTGGGAATGATTCAAATGCCGACGGAACTATTCAGTGCTCCAGATTTTTCAAGCACGTTTATGAAAATGGATATTATGGGCGCGTTGTCGTTATCATTTGTACCCGCGATTATTTCCATTTTATTTACGGACTTGTTTGATTCTATTTCAACATTCGTGGGTGTGTCGCAAGCAACTGGTCTTGTCGACGAAAAAGGTGAGCCTAAAAATTTACGACAAGGCTTACTTGTTGATTCTATAGCAACGTTGTTTTCAGGAGTTTTTGGAACATCGGCAGGAACGGCGTATATTGAAAGCTCGGCGGGTATTGAGGCGGGTGGGCGCACGGGAATGACATCTGTAGTGACAGCCCTTTGTTTTCTGCCGTGCTTTTTCCTGGCGCCACTCGTTGCGATGATTCCTGCATATGCTACAGCGCCAGTTTTAGTGATTGTCGGTGTTTTTATGTTGAGAGGCATTGCGACTCTTGATCTTTCCAAACTTGAAGATGCGATTCCGGTTTTGTTAACAATGATCATGATCCCGCTGACATTTTCAATTACGCAAGGGATTCTGTGGGGATTTACTAGCTACACCATCATGGCGTTGATCTCTGGCCGCAGAAAAGAACTAAAACCGATGATGATCGGACTCACTGCGCTGAGTATTTTTCTTTTGTGGATGGAACACGGCCGCTAGTTTTTTGTTTGACACCTAATAGACCGCCTCGATGAAATAGAGGAATGAAAACTATATTCTTTTTAATAGCGACATCGATGTTTCTAGCTACCACGACTCAGGCTCAAGGATTAGCCAAACTAACGTATTCCACCGAAGTGATTTTGGACTACGTTTTGGCCAAGAAAAAACTTACGCGTGATCAGCAGATACCTCTGCCGGAATTGCGCCTAAAGAGTGACACTGCTTTGGAAGTTTTTCAAATCTCATTAGCTGAACAGTGGAATTTTCTACCCGAGTTTTTTACCAACGCCTACAGCGTAAAAACGAACCGAATCTTTCTGATGGATGATAAGTCCTATTACGAGCAATTCGACCGATGTATAGATGACTCGTTAGCTCATGAACTGACCCATTATGTTCAGGTGATGTACAAGAAGTGGGATCTTGAGGATGAGTCTCTAGAGTGGGACGCCATTGACATTCAAACTCAATTCAGGGAAGACTTTTGCTCGAAGCATGAAAATTCGCGAATTCCAAAAAACCGATATAAAGAACGTAAAATCATTCGCTGATCTGCAGATCGGTAAGGACTACTACTTAGAGTCAGAACTTGACGATGCTCAACGTCGGTCAGAAAAAAATGGCATCGTGACGTCGTTTGTTTTAGTTGCCGATGACGATGATACTAAAATTTGCGGATTGCGTTTGGCCTATCCTCCTGGGCAATGGGAGCACGGAAAAGGCAAGAAGCTGAGTCCCGATTTGTGGGGCCACGCCATTTCTGATCTTGGTTATTTTCAAAGTTTATTTTTAGCGACTGAAGTTCAAGGACAGGGTTGGGGTCCGTTATTATCCGATCGTGCGCTTGAAGCACTCAAGCGGCTTAATGCCAGCGCCATCTTGACCCACTGCTGGAAAGAATCGCCGGGAAACTCTTCGTTTAAATATTTAAAAAAAGTGGGATTTAAATCGCTGAAAGAACATCCTGATTACTGGATCGATGTGGACTATATTTGCACGCGAGACGGAAACCCCTGCCGATGCACCGCCATTGAAATGATTCTGGAGTTAAAATGAGTATTTCGTATTGGAATAGCGCACAAACAAAAAAAAATATCGAAACAGATTTTTTAATTGTCGGCGGCGGTATCGCGGGATTGTCTTCAGCCTATTGGTTAGAGAAGAACTACCCGACATCTAAAATTACTTTAATCGAGAGACACAAGATAGGTTCAGGGGCTTCCGGCCGAAATGCTGGTTTTGTTACCTGTGGATCTTCTGAACACTTTGCCAAACTAGTTAAAGATTTTGGAACTGAAAAAGCTGTCGAAATCTGGCAGTTCTCTGAACAGAACCGAGAATTGTTAAAAACTGAAATTATAAAAGACAATTCATCGAAAGTTTTATATTCAAGCACAGGGTCTTGCACGGTGGCCGCAAGTGATGCTGATTACAATCGCTACATTGAGCTAGCAAATACGATGTCAGGTTTAGGAATTGCCGTCGAACTTATCGATGAAAACCGCATCAAATCTGATTATGCCGTAAAAGGATTCAAGGGCGGTATCGAATACAAACACGACGGTGAAGTTCACCCCGTGTTGTTGTTGAACGAACTTCGTGGTCAATTAAAGCGTACAGAGGTTATTGAAGACCAAGAAGTTTGTAAGGTTGAGTCTAATCAAGGCGTACACTGCCAGACTCAGCATTTGTCTATTAGAAGTCAGAAAGCATTAGTAACCCTGAATGGATATTTAGGATTGCTATGGCCCAGTTGGGAAAAAATAGTCCGTCCACAACGTGGTCAAGTTATAGTTACGGAGCCATTACCTAAAAAGGTAAAAGGGCCGTGTTACTTAACGAAGCATCTTTGTTATTTCCGTCAGATGCCCAAGGGCGAATTATTAATCGGCGGATTTAGAAACCTAGATCTAGAGAAAGAAAATACATTCACAGATCAAGTCTCGCAGACAATTCAGAATGCGTTGTTTGATTTCACACGAAATTTTTTCGACTTCACCAAGGATGCTAAAATTAAAAATCAATGGTCAGGAATCATGGGATTTACCAGTGACGGACAAATGGTAATTGGTGAATCTCCAGAGCTTAAAGATGTTCATTTGATGGCGGGCTGTTCTGGCCACGGTATGGGCTTATCTTTCCATGCAGCCAAGGTTTTGGTGGAATCACTAGCGGGTGGTAGAATTCCGGCCCACCTTAATGTATCGCGATTCTCTATTTAGCGATGCTGTAGAGCATCGCCTTGGCCAGTTCGTAGATCTCGGGCAATTTGTTGTCGAACTCAACCCCGAATCCTCTAGAGGCTTTGGCATTTTGTCCTTTGTTTTCCCAGATTATTTTTGAATCGATCGTAAAGTTTTTGCCTTGAAGGTTGAATTTAACCGATACTTCCTGCCCATACATGGTCGTAAAGCTTTGATTCAGAGGGATCTTGATAAAACAACCATCACTAGATAAATCCGTGATCTTAGTAAATACGTCTTTGCCTTCTATTTTAAGTACCGCGAACAAGTCGACAGGGACGCGATACTTACGAATGATGTAGTCAATTTTCTCCGGACCAATAAGTTCTTCTAATTTATCTCGGTCAAATAGGTGATAGTAAATTTCATTAAAAAATAAAAAGTCGGTTTTCTTAAGCTTATTTAGGAAATCTGTTTTCTGTCGATAGAAGTGCTGAATAATATCGAAACTCAATGTTGGAAACAGTACTTGGCCTTGATTTCTAATTGGAAACTTAAATCGCTCGTCGCGTTTGGCGATAAATGCTTGAATATTTAGATTTGTATTCAAGTTTGAGTTTAAGAAATTTCGACGTTCAAGATTGATCTTCGATAAATCAAGCCCCATGAATACAGAGTAGGCTGTGGTTGAGTGTGGGTATTTTAAAATACCACCACGTCTCTCAAACGGCCACAGAGATTCGTAGAACACTTGGTTTTCCATATCTATATTAACTATCAAACGATTGGCGACCAAGAACTGCTTTGAGAATATCAATACATATTTCATTAGCAATAAGAAGATGCTTTGGTCTCTATTTCTAAACGTCTCGTGCACGGCTATGGCCGATGCCTCGGCTAGTTTGCATTCAGACTTACGGTAATAGTCGTTAATTTTTGAGTAGTATTTGTCAGACGGTAATCCTAAGTAAGAATCTCTATATAAATAGACAGAGCCAATAACTTTGTCATTGAGGGTCGCAACGATCAAGTTAGATTCAGGAAGTAATGCAAAGGAATTGAAAAAGTAGCCTGATGG
>CAZCHT010000216.1:0-5907 GCA_964498705.1 uncultured Bdellovibrio sp.
GTACTATCACCGGTCAAATCATCGATGTGGTTTCTGCAGACATTGAAGAAAATGCGCGCGGACCAGCTAACACGAATTTCAAAATCAAAGTTTCTATTCCTAGAACATCGTTATCGAATGGTACTGGCGAGCGTCCTATTTTACTAGGTATGAACCTAAAAGGTCGTATCGTTACACGTTTTGAATCGTTAGCAAAATCTATCTATCGTGTCTTGTTCCGTGTAAAAGAAAACGTAAAGGTAAAACAATGAGTCATGCTTATCAAGAAGATCAGCCCACCTTATTGTCGCCTAACTTCGCTTTCGAATCTAAAGCGATCGAAGACCTATACACAAATGGTTTAAAAGAAACCAGTTTCCTACGGTTTTTCCCGGAAAAAGCAGATGCCATTTTATCGTTAGGGCAAGTGCGAACGCATGGTCGTGGTGCTTTAATCGTGACGGGTCGTCAGCGACTTGATGTATTGATGATGCCATTGAATACTCCTCTGCAAATCAAAGTTTCCAGCGAAAATATGGGATTAAACAAAGTCATTGATACCGTTGAGCCAAACGAGCTAATTGGTTTTCGTGAAGTTTTAGAAGGCACCGATTATCCCTTTGTTGTTCAGTCATTATATGGAACGGCATCAATGTTCAGCATCAGTCGTCCTGATTTCTTAACTGTTTTTACAGATCAAAGCGATTTAAAAAAGATTGCTTTGTTAACAGCATCGAAAGCTTTGTTGCATTTTTTCAATTGGTTACTAGATCATGAAGTTCCCCTAGAAAATGTACATGCGTTAATGACGTGCACGATCGAGAAAATCCAAGTCGAAAAAAATACGCCCATTCAATTAAAACGAAAATCACTAATCTTCATCGAAGATGGAGTGATGTCGGCAGAACGATTGAATGGTATTGATAGTATTAAAGTTAAATTACACCGTGGACATTGGTTGGGAGCTTCGTATTTCCCAGAAAACAGTCAACGTCGTTTTGAATTTAAGGTGGAAGAAGCCGCGACATTATTGCTGATTGATCTTCAAATTTTAATGACCCATGTACCGCAAGCTGTGCTTGGGAAAATGGTAGTTGAACCTATCATTATGAGTCTAGTCAGCAAGTTTGATACGACGGTCGAAGTTAATACATTAGATTCAACGCCTGAAACCGGTAAAGTAGCTGAATTCGGCTGGCGCGTAGATGAAAGCAAATTCAGAAAAACAACAGAAGCCGCATCGTTTGCCTTCACTAATTTGTGGAACTTACTTGTATTCCTCGAATTCCCGGCTAATGAAAAACAAATCCTAGCACTTGCAAAAGCAAAATCATTTTTGAATCTGGGGTCAACGGCTCAGATCTTGGAAGACATGGGATTCGTTTGTAATATTATCCGAATTCCAACAGGTACTGAATATTTTCCTGATTTTCCAATGGTTCACTATGCTTTAGGTCGCCCATTTTTGGTTTTGAAAATGGCAAAAGACCACGTGTTGTGTATGGATCCAGAAAACGGTTTAGTGTCGATATCGCGCGAGTATTTCTCGTCCGTAGGTGCCCACTACTTCTTGCAGGTAACAGAGACTCATATAAAGACAATCACTAAAACATCTGCAAAAATTTCGCAATTAAAGCCAGAAGTTGCGGGCAAAATGTTGCTGAATTATTTCTTCAGCCTGAATAAAAACGAGTTCAGAAATGTTTATATTTTTAAACTGTTCCAGTCGGTGGCTATATTGGCCGTTCCTGCCTATTTGCTGGGATTGATTAATCAAACCGTTGGCTTGAATAAAATGGATCACATGGATTCCTATATTTCAGGCCTGGTGATGTTCATTGTGTTTCAAGTCACGGCTATTATTGCGTATAACTATTATTCAAGTTCTATCTCGGCGACTTTTAAATCAGATATTCAGCCGTTCTTTTTTAGATTGTTTTTGCAGCAGCCAACAAACCAAGTGACGGCGATCAAATCGGGATTGATCAAATCACGAATTCAAATGGTCGAGTTCGTAATGTCGGGTTTGCGAGCAAATCAAATTGAAATTAAACAGTATTTATTAACTCTAGGTATTTGCCTTTTATCTATCGGATTTTTTGTATGGCAATCAGCTGCCGTGTTATTGGCATTTGCTTTGGTGGGTGTCATCGTTGTTGCCTATCTACGTCGTAACGGTGATTCTGAAGAAATAAGTTCGTCCCAAGCTCGCCAAGAATTAAACGATTTGATCACTGACCTTGTAAAAGGTTTTGAAAGCATCAAAGTCAGTCGTGCTGAGGCATGGATGCAGGAAAAAATAAAAAGTAAATTTATCAGTGTAAGTCGTGCGACTTTGGCATTTTCCAAATCAAATGCCGGCTACAATTTTATTGGCCGCGCGATATTCCAGACGGGTATTGCGCTATCTCTATTTATAGCTGTGGACGAAAGTTTAAAAGCTCACGTATCGGCTCATAGTGCGATGGTTTTGACCATGTTCTTTAATTACTCGTTGGGGCCGTTCCTTGGCCTGTTAACAGTGTTTTTTAATTTTCAGATGCAAGGCCTGTACAATATGGCAGGGCAGTTTTTGAAAATGGATAATTCAGAACAATCTAAAACTTTGAAAGTAGTATCGCTGGATGGAAATATCCGTTTTGAGCGTGTCAGTTTCCGCTATAATGAAAAATTGCCTTTCGTGTTGCAAGATATTAGTTTCACAATCAATGAAGGCGAGACCGTCGCCATCGTTGGACCTAGTGGATCGGGTAAATCCACATTAGCGCGTTTGATTTCAAAACTAACCGAGCCTTCGGTCGGCAAAGTTTACTTTGATGAGGTCGATTCCCGCACGATTAATCCCGTTTCCTTTCAATCGCAAATTGGTTTCGTAGCGCAAACCCCGACACTGTTTTCTGGCACGATTGCGCAAAATATTTCTCTGAGTGATGACGTTATTGATTCTAATGCGATCTTAAATGCGGCTCGTATTTGCGGGGCTAATGCATTCATCGAAAAATTACCAGGCGGATACGCTTATAAATTAAAAGAGGGCGGTCGAGGATTGTCGGGCGGTGAGCGCCAATTAATTGCGATGGCTCGAATGTTCTATTCAGATCCAAATATTATCGTGCTAGATGAGGCCACGGCTTATCTGGATAAAATGACCGAGAATGGCGTTTCCGACAGTTTGTCGAAAACGGCAGAACAAAAGACGATTGTATATGTTGTTCAAAATATTTCTATCGCAAAACGTGCTGATCGTATCTTGGTAGTTAAGCAAGGTCGAATTATTGAATCAGGTAATCATAACTATTTATTGTCTTTAAATGGCGAGTACGCGGAACTGTATCGCAATCAGGTGGGGTTTAACTAATGTTGTTTGGTATAAGCTCCTACATTAAGGTCATCAAGGGATCGATGCTGACATTCGTATCGGATGCCGATTTACAGTATGTACTGAAGGACGCACAGATTCAGAAATCTGATCGCGGTCAAAAACTTCAGCGCGAAGACGTTCCTGGATTCCTATATTTAGTTTTAGAAGGCGAGATATCTATCCGCTCGAAAAGCGGTCCCGAAATGGATCGAATGAAAGCAGGCCGTACGCTTGAGTTACGTCCGTTGATGCTGGGGGAGAAATCTTGGCAGTATGACTGGGTGGCGGAAACAAGCTGTGTATATTTGCGAATTCAGTGGGGGCGGTGCCAAGAGGGTTTGAAGAAAAATCCAGAGGCGTATAGTTATCTAGGTCGCATGTCGAGTTCCGTAATTTTGCAAAAAACCAAACGCGATATGCGCGGTATTGGAATGACCTATGATTCCGTAGTTAAAATTGTTTCTAAATTAAAATTTGATGGTATTGAAACGATTGTAGGTAAAGCTAGAAACCGAGTGTTCTGTATCGTTCAGCAAGGTGAAGTCCACGGGTATGTCGAATTAAATTCACAAAAACGAAAAGTCGTTACCTACCAAGCGGGCGATGCTGTCTTGTTTGACCTACTGCAAACAACAGTTCAGTACAAGGGCAGTGAAAATAATAAACTTTGGTATATGCCTGAGTCCGACTGGGTTGAATCTGGTCTGGGTGCTGAGTTTAGAAAATATTTAGACGTGTTTATTCATGGTGGTCAGCGTTCAAAAACGGAAGACAACGAAGAGCCAACTTATATCGGCGAGACAGCACTGGCTGCAAAACCGACCGAGCGCGAATACGCAAAGGTTGGCGATCAAGAACTAGATCGAAAAACAAAAATGAAATTCTACCTGTGGAAATACCTTCCGCCATTTATGGAGATCAGCTATGGCGACGACCGCAGTTTAGTTTCCATCATCGCGACATTGTCGGCGCAAATGGGTTTTCCAATGGGTCACATGCGCGCTGATGCCAAAGTTAAAGGTTTAATCAGTACGCCCTCGTTAGACAGCTTAGAGAAATTTAGTACAGCCTTAGGTTTTGACTGCCAATTTTTCCTTTTTGAGCAAATTCCGCAGAATGAAGCCATCTGGCCATTCATCGTTCATTTAGATAGCGGTTTAAAAATTGTATTTGCGACTATGGGTGATGAAGCCATCGTTGGCGATCCAGAAAGTGGATTAGTGACAACACAAAGTTTATCGGATTTGCAATCTCGCCGGGTCGATAAGCGTGCGATTTGTTTGTTACCAGGTAAAGGAATTAAAAAACGCCCAGATCCTGATATTCCTACAGAATCATTTATCGAAATGCTGTTTGAAAATAGAAAATGGGTGGGATTGTTTTTCGCAGCAGGAATGCTGGGGTATCTGTTTGAGCTCATCTTGCCCGTATTGATTCAATATCTATTTGATAGTGTGATCATGGCACGTGAAACTCAGCTTCTTGGGCCTGTTATTAGCGTCTATTTGTTTTTCTCGATCACAAGTAGCTGGTTAAGCAACTTCAGTCAGAAACTAACATCTGATATCGGCGCCAACTTTGTATTGAGTTTAAAAAATCGAATCCTTCGTCGCGTTTCCATTTTACCGATCGAAACATTCCGTGGATTTGGAACATCGGGTATATTAAGTCGTATCGCCGAAGTAGACCAAATGGGTCAAATTCTGACGGCCGGTGTTTTCAATAGTATTTTAAGTGTGTTTCTAATTTTTGGATCACTAAGTGTTCTGTGGCTGTATCATCCAACATTGGTATTTGTCGTCATTGCGGCGGTGCCATTTGAAATGGTGTTTTCGTTCTTGTTCCGCAATCGTATTGAGCGTCTAAAGGTCGATGACTCACGCATTCGATCGCAAGAAAATCGCATGTTGATGGAACATTTCACATCCGCAGAGGATATGAAGTCATTAAAAGGTCAGTTGACGACGCGTTGGCGCTGGGAATTACTTGCCGTATCAGCGGCAAAGAATTTAAAACAGTTAGGTATTGTGAATTCGTTGTTTCAGGTGATTCATTTTGTAGTCGGCGAAGGCGTAAAGATTTTCTGTTTGTTAATCGCATTGAAACTCTATACCGAAGGCAGTTTATCATTAGGGCAAGTGATCGGCACAGCATTCTTAGTGCCAAAAATATTTTCGCCGTTGCAAAATTTAACGACTCATTTCTTTCAATTTCTATCGATCAGACCAACATTGTCGATGATCAATGATTTTATTTATTCTCCCGTCGAGCTTTTAGATGAAGGGTCTGTTCCGAATAATCAGGAAAAACTGATGGGCGGAATAGAGTTTCAAAACGTTGAATTCAGTTATGATTTAAATCCAACATTAAGATCAGTTAGCTTTCGAATAAATCCCGGTGAAAAGGTCGCTATTCTTGGTCCGACGGGTTCTGGTAAGTCAGCCATCGCTAATTTGATGGCGGGGTTATACGAACCCAATGCCGGCAGTGTCGTGCTAGATGGTCGTCGTGCAGATCAGTGGCCGTTGACGTTCATGAGTTCGTCGTTTGGTTTGGTGTACCCGGAA
>CAZCHT010000217.1:0-5860 GCA_964498705.1 uncultured Bdellovibrio sp.
GAGGAACAGTGGAACAGAGAGAATGTCCAGAGCTTTGATCTAATTGACGGGAACGGGAGTCTTTTAGGGAGCTGCTGGAGTGAAAACAGCTAAACTCTGCACGAAGCAAGATCAAATAGGGGAGCGCTAAGTTCGGTTCTAACGAGCTCCCGGGTAAGATCGCTCGAGGGAAATGGAGACATTTCTCCCAGATAAATAGTCATACATGGAAGTAGGTTTAAGGGACCTATAACCAAGACAGAATCCGGCTTATAGCAAAACCAATTTCCCTTTTCTTCGTTGTTCGTCCGAGTGAAAAGACTCGGCGTCCCCGTCATCAACTGACTTCGTTGGAAGGCTCCAAAAATCCCTCCAACGTACCTTATGGTACGCCTCCGGGCTTTTTGAAACCTTCCGCCTCGCATTTGACGCCTTTTGACTCGAACTCTCCCTACAATTTTTATAGCTATTGCCCTTCGGGCAATCCGCCTGGCTTCGCTAAAGCTCCGCATTTTTCTGGTTTAAAGGTTTTTTGAGATTTCTTGGGTTCTTTTTTCCCGGATTACTATTGGAAATACTGAAGGCTTTGGCAGGAATGTCTATTTTTAGCAGGCTCAGCGGCCGCATGGATGCGGTATTGTTGGCGTAGCCAACCCGCTGCTGAGCCTGGAAGGCGTCCTGCTAAAAATAGACATTCCTGCCAAAGCCTTCAGCCTCGCGCCACCATAAATTTTCAAACGAGAAAAAAGAATCCAAGAAATCTTAAAGGGGATCCCTTTATTTACATTTGCTACGTTGCATCCACCAGCCGCTCTCTTTCCAAGCTTTGGCTACAGTGGAACGTTCTTTTTGTAGGCACCATACTAGAGCCATGCGTTCATCGGCGTTAAGTTCTGGTGGTAGTGGGTTTTCTGGATCGTCTGATTCAGGCATTTCGCGAGTGATGGCGATTTTGAATGCGACCGTTGACGGTGAAAAATCGTTGTGAATAACGCCGCGGCTTTTGCCGTTGTGGCACGATATGCAGTTCATCGCTTTAGATATTTTTTCCCAGCTAATCGCCGCGTTGATGTCGGGCACAAGGTCGACGCGATAATGGCCACCGGCTCGCGATGAATTAGAGATGGCTTTTCTTTCAGAGGCGCACTGTTCGATGAATTCTTTTTTGCGTGTTTCTGAATCGGCCGGTGCCCAACCCCATGGTTGGCTGTCGATATCTTGACCGAAGCGAATTTCGCGGCCGTCTTTTTCAGCCGAGCCCCAAGAAATTCCTGGGCGATTCATGATTTCGTTCACTTTATCTGTGATTTCTTTTTGCTCTTTATCCATTGGTTTTTCATCGCCGGTGAAAAGATTCGTCTTGATTGGATTTGTAAATCGATAGCCTACGGGACTGATAGCGCGGAAGGGACTTGCGTGACAGCTAATACAGCTGCGGGTGCCCGCTGTACTCGTGTTTTTTGTATCCCAAAGATAGGTGTTTTCTTGAAGATAGTCTTTTCTAAGAATTCTAAGCTGTGCCAAGGGAGGATTTTTGGTTTTATCCACGGTGATCATAGTTAATGTATCAAAACCTTGAGTCATGTTGCCGTTAAATGGGTGAACAATCGGATCAAAGGCCGATGCATACGGATCTGCATCTTTAGCTATGCTCAGTTGCAGGACGGTATCGCGTTTTTCAGAAGGAAATACCATGAGGAATAAATTGTTCGAGTTATCAAAGCCGCCTAGCTCGCGCGTTTTATAAGACGTTGTTAACCAGTTTTTTTCTTTGGCAAGTTCATGAAAGTTAGCCGGGATTTTTACATAGCCTTTGGACACTTCGCCAACAACATTCGTTACTGTGAGTTCTTTGGGAAGAAAACTTTCTGACTGCAGTTCCATCGATTGGTTGTAAAGAGCATCCAAATCAAAAGACGAAATAGGATTTGGTTTGTAATGAGCGTAATATTTCAAATCATTCATGCAACTGGGGACTTTGTCGCTGAAGCATTCTTTTAAATCATTTTGAACTTCGGCGTAGGCATCAAGTGATCCCGCCGTAACTAATTTCTGAATTGCAGCGGTACGCCAATCGGTAATGGATTTTCCACTTTTATCTGTCGGACACGCGATGGTTGGATCGGCAAAAGCAGACCAAGACGCAGTAATAACAATCGAAATTAAAAACAAAGCTGATTTTCTCATAAGCTCGGCAGACTACTCGGTTTCTTAAAAAATGCTTATGTCACTATTTTTGACAGGTAATTAGGTGACATTCCTTTTGAAATTGGACAGAATTTTTTTGAGTAAAATCTGTGATATTTTACCCGGCTGTTTGAGGGTGGCAAAATGACCCTAAGTATGCGGTATGATGTTTGCTTTTGGATATTGTTTAGTACAATTTTTTTAGAAAAAATGAACCAAAAATGGGGGAATCATGTTCAACAATAAATCTATTTCATCGAAACTGACATTAGTATCGACTGTCGCTATCATGACAGTATCGTTACTAAATGTGCAAACTGCGTATGGCTATGTAGTGCCAGGCGGTGACTCAAACAAAGTAACAGCCGTTGTGCCACGTCCGGGGAATCCACAACCGGTTAGACCGACACCAGAACCGCGACCGATCCCGCGTCCGTCGCCGACTCCTGTTCCATCGCCAAGACCGCAACCAGATCCACGTCCGACACCAAGACCGACTCCGCGTCCAACACCTCGTCCGTACCCAGTTCCTTATCCAACTCCTTATCCAGGGCCTGTGTATCCGGGACCAGTGTATCCAACTCCGGGATATCCTTATCCGTATCCAAATCCTGGTTACCCACCACCAGTTAATTACACTCAGTACAAAACATCGTACATAAATCGTTGGGTCTACAGCGAGAATTTCTACGTAGATAATTTATTAGGCTATAGTTATTCTGGTTACCGTTTGAAAACTATCCGCGTGGATGTTTCCGGTGATTCAGCAGCAACAGTCAGCTTACTAATCAACGGTCAATTGATCGATACAAAATACACATCAGGTTCTGATGTTTACTTGTACCCTAATTCATACGGTTACTATGACACATCATCATTACGCATCAGCGTAAACGGTGCCGCATACATCTACAACATCGTGTTCGAATTAGAAAGACGTTACTAAGTCTGTAAGAAAATACTAAAAGTATTTCGGAAAGCCGCATGTGAACCATGCGGCTTTTTTTATTTGTGGTTACTGCAAAACTTAATTTGCCTGTTTTTTTTTGCAGGACTTTGAAATAGTTAAATCCGCTGACGTAATCTTAACTTGTTTTTATTTTTGTAGATTCTAGTATCACAGTTGATAAATCATTGTACTTGAACACATTATAAATAGGAGTGCTGATGAGAAACGTTTTGTTGCTGGTGGTGATATTTTTTCTTCCTTTAGTTGGTGCCGCAAAGCATATGGCGCCTAAAAAACCAGGTCCCACCGTCTTAAACCATCAAGATATTTTCAAAAAAAAGCAGAATAAAATTGATACTGAATATACGTCAACTAACAGGGTGTGGGATCAAATAGTCGGTGTACAGCATACCTACGGTCCCATTGGTTATTTGATATATGCGGGTCCTGAAAATACCTTCACAAATGTAACTGTCACAACCGTAAACGAATCTTATTTCGATGTTGTAGCGCCGACATGTACAATTGAGGTGGGCGGAAAAAAAATTGATTGCCTTTGGACTTATACAGCTTTCCGTCCTAGCCAAGGGTTGGCAACGGCAACATATAAAATTACATATACCGTGATCGACGAGACAAATAGTTCGTCTTCGCATACCATTAATGCCGTCTATTATTTATATGTTGTTAGAAACCCGGCTGATGATAAAAATCAATCGGAATGCCTCGGTTCAATTTTAAGACCCGATACGCAGTCTGTAGCGGAAGAAATTTCAATTGCTGGAAGTCCTGCGTCCTTGATGTGGTCGTCATCTTATGCAAATGAATATCTAGCCTATTACAAATCGGTATCGCGATCGAGTTCATTTTATCCAGAAGGTTGGAACATATCTTTGCAGCATCAATACGACAGAACCCAAGAACGGCTTTTCCGCGGAAACGGTCGATCAGAAGCATTGGGTTATGAAGTTGTTGGCGCGACGGACTATGTAGTCAGTTCAAATGGCGATGAAGTGTATGTATTTGATTCCTCAAACGGCAGACATCTGCAAACTCTCAAAGCGTTAACAGGCGCCGTAAAATACAATTTTAACTACGATGGCGCAAGTCGCCTTTCAAGTATTGTGGACGGTTTTGGTAATCAAACCACAATTAATCGCAACGGATCAGGTGTATTGACCTCTATTACGGCTCCGTATGGTCAAGTAACAAATATTTCCCTTAACGGTTCTGGATTGATTTCAGGCGTGACTAATTCAAATGGTGAAACTTATGCGATGACTTACAAAACAGGAACAGAATTGCTAGAAACATTCACAAAGCCAGAAGGACAAATCTCAACTTTCGGTTACGATAGTGACGGTCGATTGACCCAAGATTTATCCTCAGCAGGTAACGGTTGGGGCAGCTCTCAAAACCAAACTACTACTGGGTTAATTACTCTTTCTTCGCAAGCCGGTCGGTCGTCCATCATTGAGCTTATGCCTGGAGAAACATATGTAAAAAAAGTAACCGATCCAACCGGTATGGTTTCACAGTATGAAAACAGAGTAGATGGAACCATTGTAAATGCGACTCCCATTGTCAGAACTGATTTGAGTGTCACAGACGATCCAAGATTTGGTTCTTACTACAAAGTCCCGAGTTCGCTAATAACCAAAATGGATGGAGTCAGCAGCACGGCAACCTATACCCATTCAGTTTCGGGATTTGCTGGTTTCTTTAATTACAATTCTCTTACTGATACCGAAACGGTTAGTGGTCGGACAAGTACAAGTGTCTTTGATAAGACAACAATGACAAAGACAACGACCAGTCATGAAGGCGCAGTTTATTCTACTAAAATAGATAGCAACGAGATGCTTATTGAAGAGAAAGTCGGTAACGACACGAAAGTTGATTACACGTACGATGCTTCGGGTCGCCTAACAAATTCGATTCAAGGATCTAAAGGTAGCACTACGTATTCATATAACGGAGCAGGATTTGTTCAGTCGATTACAAATGCACTAAGTGAAATTACAAGTTTCACTTACGATTTAGCCGGTCGAGAATTAACAAAAACGTTGCCTGATTTACGGGTGATTTCTTATTCCTATGATGACAATGGAAATCTGGTGAGCGTAACCCCACCAAGCCGCCCTTCGCATGGACTGATTTTAAATGTGAAAGAGCTTTTAGATACGTATTCGCCGCCAACGTTGACCGGTTTGACTGTTAAAAATACGACTTATGCTTATAACCAAGACAAGCAAGTAACCCAGATTACGCGACCTGATTCCGCAGTTATAAACTACACGTACAATGCGACCTCTGGTTTGTTAACTACGTTGGCACTTCCGAGTGGTAATTATACTTATACATATAAAACTGGCGCACCGATGCTTGATGTAGCCTCGTCGCCAGATGATTTCAGTAATACGTTTTCTTGGTATGGACGCAAAGTTAAATCAGATGCACAAAAACAAATTTCGACGGGTAATTTATTCGGCAAGGTGACGTTTTCATATGATACTGATCACAGGTTAAGCGCGCGAACTATCCAAGGTCGTTCGGGTGCGACGACGTATACGCAAAATTACACATACAACAATGACGATCAGCCAACGCAAATAGGTGACATGACCTATGCCTATAGTTATCCGTCTGGACGATTAAGCACTACTGCGCTTGGAAAAATTTCAGATTCTAGAACGTATGATACTTATGGAAAACTTGCGACCTACACAGCGATTTATACACCTA
>CAZCHT010000218.1:0-5851 GCA_964498705.1 uncultured Bdellovibrio sp.
AACGCCTTTTACGCATACATTTTTAATATTGCGCCAGTTGTATTTTTCTAGATTCAATTCTTTTTTAGTTTTACCTAAAATAGCTTCGACACCCAAATCTACCAATGGAATTCCCGTGGCTTTAGCAATGAACGGTACCGAACGTGAACTGCGCGGGTTAGCTTCTAGTACGTAGATAACATCATCTTTGATAGCCATTTGCAAATTCATGAACCCAATGATTTTGATTTCGTCGGCTAAGATGCGTGATAATTCTTCGATCTTTTCGCATGTTGAATCTTTCAAACGTTGCGGAGGAATCACACCCATACTATCGCCCGAATGAACACCGGCTGCTTCGATATGTTCGATGATACCACCCACAAGATTCCAGTCTTTACCACGAATAATATCGACATCGACTTCAAGCGCGCCTTCAAGGAATTGATCCATCAAGCACGGCTTATCGTCAGAAATATAATCTTTGTGACGTTCAAAATATGACTTTAATTCATCAGGATTTTCCAGAACTTCCATTCGACGTCCGCCCAATACGAAACTAGGTCGACAGATCATCGGAAAACCAACGTCTGCTTGAGCTTCCAAGGCTTGAGAATATCCACCCACCATCGCCGATTTAGGAATTCTTAATCCAATTTTTTTACAAATATCACTGAACAACCCGCGATCTTCCGCTAGATCGATAGTTTCCATTGTTGAACCCAGTAAATTGAATCCATTTTTCAAAAGTTTCTTAGTGATATTAATCGGAGTTTGCCCGCCTAACTGAGAAATAAATCCTTGCGCGCCCGTTGCTGTTAAAACTTCCGTTACACATTCCGCGGTCAGTGGTTCAAAGAATAACAAGTCAGAGGTATCGTAATCTGTCGAAACTGTTTCTGGATTTGAGTTAATCATAATCACGGGCGTATTATTGCGTTGAATAGCTTTCACTCCACGAACACAGCTGTAATCAAACTCGATCCCTTGTCCGATGCGATTTGGACCGCTACCGATAACCGCGACAGGTTTATTAAATGTTGGCAATTCTGATTTAGTAGCCCAGTAGGATGAATATAAGTACGGCGTATTCGATTCAAATTCAGCGGCGCAGGTATCTACGCGACTGTATTTCGGGTGCAGATCCCATTTATTTCTTAATGCCAAAATATCGGCGTCTTTACGGCCAACAAGTTTAGCAATTCTGGCGTCCGAGAACCCCATACGTTTAGCATCTAACAAGATACGGTAGGATTCGTCTTTTTTATTTTCATCAAATTTAAATTCCTTAGCAAAACGTTTTTCAAATAGAACGATCTGCTGAACTTGTTCTAGGAACCACGGATCAATCATCGTCAGTTCTTGAACGTCTTCGATCGTTTTGCCATCTCGGAAGATTTGAAAAACAGCCCAGATCCGTTGTGAGTTTGGATACGACAATTGTTCTGGTGTGTACGCCACATCAGGAATGCCTTCAGGATGAAACTCAAGCGACAGTAATGATTTCATCAAGGATTCTTTGAATGTACGGCCAATCCCCATCACTTCACCGACGCTCTTCATTTGCGTCGTTAATAAATCTTTCGAGCCTTGGAATTTTTCAAACGCGAATCTTGGAATTTTAGTTACCACATAATCAAGAGCTGGCTCATAACTAGATGGTGTCGAGCGAGTGATATCATTTTTTAATTCATCTAAAGAATAACCAAGCGCCAACAAGGCCGCGATTTTAGCGATCGGGAAACCCGTGGCTTTACTAGCTAATGCTGAAGATCGGCTGACCCGAGGATTCATTTCGATCACTACGCGCTGACCGGTTACAGGATCCACAGCGAATTGTACATTCGCACCGCCCGTTTGAATGCCGACGAGATTAATAATTTTGTAGGCTTCGTCTCGCATTTCTTGATACTGTTGATCCGTCAGAGTCATCTGCGGAGCTACTGTAATACTATCACCCGTGTGCACGCCGCATGGATCGACGTTTTCGATGTTACATACAACAACGAACGTTCCTTTGTAATCACGCATAACTTCAAGTTCAAATTCTTTCCAGCCGATAATGCTCTCTTCAACTAGAACTTCACTCGTTGGCGATTCATGCAAGGCTTGAATGATCATTGATCGATATTCTTCTGGGGAATAAGCAATACCGCCACCGCCACCTCCCAATGTGTAATTCGGACGCAGGATTAATGGGTAACCCAGTTCAGTCGCCACTTCTAATCCGTACTCATAGGTACGTACTAAAAAACTACGAGGGTATTTGGCACCGACTTGATCTAAAATTCCGCGAAAAATCTCGCGATCTTCAGCGGCCCTAATGACTTCCGGAGTGGCGCCTAGAAGTTCGACATTATATTTTTTCAATATGCCTTTTTCGTGAAGTTCTAGCGCTAGATTCAAGGCTGTTTGACCACCCAAAGTTGGGATGATCGCCTGAGGGCGTTCTTTTTCCAGAATTTTTTCAAGAAATTCAGGCTTCAAAGGTTCAATATATGTTTTTGTCGCGATCTCGGGATCGGTCATGATTGTTGCTGGATTTGAATTCACCAGAACGACTTCGATGCCTTCTTTCATGATGGCTTTGCAGGCTTGAGTGCCGGAATAGTCAAATTCGCAGGCTTGGCCAATCACGATAGGACCACTGCCCAAAATTAAAACTTTCTTCAGATTGGACTTTTTCGGCATCTTAACTTCCTCGCTTTAAGCTAAAACCTCTTGAGAATAAATCATCTCGGGTTTTACGTGTTTGTACTGTTCAAACTTGTAACGCATTTTCATTAGTCGAAAAATAAAACTTTCTGGATCCAAATCTGTATTCTTACGGAATTTTTTCACTTCCGTTAAAATGATTTTCTTTACAGAAAATGGATGGAAACAAAACCCTTTAAGGAATCGCCATTGACCATTTAACTGAACTAAACGGGCTTCAAAAATTTCTTCTTCGTTAAATCCAAATAAAACATTGGAATCTTTAACCATGATTTTATTATTTTTGATAACGTCTTTGATATAAACGTCTTTGCCTTTGATTTTGGTAAATTCAAATAATGAATGCACATTTTTTTTCAATGTAGCTAGGATCAACAATTCATTTTCGTCAAAACGAAGTTCACGCACTAGCAAGCATGCTTCTAACGGCGTTTGACCAAAATTCGATAGTTTTCTAGAAAAGAAATACCAATCAAAAAATTGATTCATACGAAGTTCATAATGATCATTTCTATCTTGATCCATAACTGCGTGATCAAAGAATTCTTTTTTTGCTTTATCTAATTCTTCCGCGAACTCGCGTCCGGCGAAATGATTTAAAATTTTCTCAATTAACTTTTCTACTTCATCCATAAAATACCTCTAATTTTTTGCCACGCTCTAACTTAAAACTTAGCCTAAAACTTAGCCTAATATTTGTAATTTGCCACCATCTCGTCAAAAAAGAAACCAAACAGACCTTGAGCTTCATGCGGTCCCGGGCACGCTTCTGGATGGTACTGTATGCCTAAAATATTTTTTTCTTTCGAATAAATACCCGCGACGCTCTGATCATTCAAATTTGTATGAGTGATCTTAACATCGGCTGGTAATGTCTTGGGATCAACGGCATAGCCATGATTTTGGCTAGATACATAGATCCGATTGATAACTTCATCCTTAATGGGATGATTGCTGCCACGATGACCGAATTTCAGTTTGTAGGTCTTTGCACCTAAAGCTAGACACAGAATTTGGTGACCCATGCAGATACCGTAAATGGGTCGTTTGCCAATAAAACTGCGCGTCGTTTCTGCGGCGACTTGCACATCAGCAGGATCGCCTGGTCCATTCGTCAGCAAGATCGCTTGCGGATTGTATGCGTTGATTTCAGCGGGTGTGGCGCGACTGTTGAATATTTTGATCTCGTTAGAATACTTTTGTGCCAGGCGAACGATGTTTTGCTTTGTACCCAGGTCTAAAATAGCAACGCGTGGGCCAGATGCGTTTTCGCCTTTGATGACTTCGTTATTTTTGGCGCTAACAGCATAGACCCAGTCTTTGTCGATGCCACGTTTAGCTTGAATTAATTTATCAGCTTTAGTTGTTGCCGCAGCCGCATTCTCGGCAACTACGATAGCACCCCATGGTGTACCGCCGCCGCGTAGACGCATAGTTAAATCGCGTGTATCTAGGCCGCTTAACATCGGAACTTTGTGCTTGATGAGCTGATTCACCCATGAATGTTCACGCTGACTTTGCTGAATTTCTAAAGCGACAAAGCCTTGGATATGAATGTCTTTAGATTCCCAGAAATCTTTCGAGATACCGTAGTTGCCTTGTTGAGGCGCCGTCATCACGATGATTTGGGAAAAATAGGAAGGATCGGTCGCGATTTCTTCGTACCCTGTATTAGACGTGTTGAACACGACTTCCCCGGCTCGTTCGAAATCGACAGTGCCGCTTGAGGTATTTAAAATATCCCCTTCATAGCATTCACCGGTTTCTAAAACTAAAAATCCCTTGGTCATAGTTCACCCTTTGACACCATATAAATCAGCGCCATGCGTATATAAACTCCGTGATTCACCTGATCTAAAATCATGCAGCGAGGATCTTTCAAAACATCCTCTGTCATCTCGACGCCCCAGTTTACCGGGCCCGGATGCAAAAATAAACTATCACTTTTCAAATATTTTAAAGTTTCTGCGTTCAGTTGAAACGATTCTGTTTTCACAGACTCGACGCCGGCCTGATGACGTTCCTTTTGAAATCGTAAAAAGATTACGGTCGTCGCCCAAGCCATGCCTTCCTTCAATGTAGAAAACACAGGCACTTTAGAATTCGCCGGCATGTAGACTGCGGGTCCACAAAAAGCCACTTCGTATTTCATAATCGAAGCTAGTTCCAAGTGCGACGACACAACTCGCGAGTGCTTGATATCACCGACAAACAGAACGCGCTCTTTTTCCATGTGTTTGTCTTTGGATCTCAATGTCGCAATATCTAACAATGCCTGTGAAGGATGCCCTTGAGCTCCCCAACCAGCGTTAATGATCGGAACATCAATTTGTTTTTTTAATGCGCGTAAATCCACGTCATCACCGCAGCGGATGACCATAATGTTGGGCTTCATCGCAGCGATATTTAATAAAGTATCTAGGTAGGATTCATCTTTTTCAAGACTGGTACCCATCTTGCCGCTGAACAAAATCGATTTTGCGCCCAATCGCATGGTGGCCATTTCAAAACTCATGCGCGTTCTGGTGCTGGCTTCAAAGAAAATATTGGCTACGATGGTTTCAGAAAGCAGTGGATTAACATTTTTTGTTTTAAAGAAGTCGGAGTTTATAAAGACAGACTCGACTTGCTGGAGAGTGAGTTCAGAGAGCGAAACGACAGACATCTTGAAAAAATTAACTTGTTGGCCTCATACCTGTCAAAAGACTTTCTAGCGTTAACACAAATCTATACTAAAAAGAGTTAAAACTCGTTGTTTTTGTTGGCAAAACTAAAGATCAAACTACTTGGGCACGCTGAGTAGGCGATCCCATTTCATTTGGCCTTGGCCTTCGGAATCCTGCCAGTTCACGGACAATGCGATTAGGCTGACACGCCCTTTAATTAAGCTGGTTTTGATAGTTCCCCACTGACGCGAATCTTCCGTAGAATCTCGGTTATCGCCCAAAACGAAATATTGGCCTTCGGGAATCGTTAAAGGACCATAGTTTTTCTTGGAATAATCCTGACTTCGTAAGGTCGACCACTGATGTCCGTCGGAAAATTCAGTGAATACCTCAAAAAGGGCGGTCGCATCGATTTGATTGGGGTGTTTTTCTGTCCGCAACGCCTGCCCGTTAATAAGCAGCAATCCATTTTTGATCTCAACAACGTCTTT
>CAZCHT010000219.1:0-5769 GCA_964498705.1 uncultured Bdellovibrio sp.
GCTAGATCTAAGAGATATTAAAGAGTTCCTAGTCCCACCAAACATAAAACAGTCAAATTTAAAAAAACTTAGAGAATTGGGCCTGCCAATTTATCAATATATTGAATTGAGAGAATTCGGTCGATATAGAAGAGTCAGAGATATCTTGATTTATGAGGGAGATCCCTTGAAGCAGCGATCTTTGAATTTATCACTCCAGCAATCCCGAAAAATAATGAATAAGACATTAAGTTGTATTGCATTCTACTCTGGAAACAAATAAAAGTTGTCTATTTAGAACAGTAAATCTTAAGGAGAACTATGTCATTCAATGGATTGCAAACTTTAGCTCTGGCCGCCATTGTTATTATCGTTGGCCAAATATTGGTTAAACGAGTCGGCTTTTTGAGCCGTTATAATTTTCCATCTCCGGTAATTGGTGGGTTGTTGTTTTCACTTTTGTTTTTCTTCTTGAAAGAAGCCGCTGGTTTTGAAATTAAATTCGATAAAACATTTCAAGAGCCGTTGATGATCGCATTTTTTGCGTCTTTAGGCTTTGGAGCGTCGTGGATTTCTTTGAAAAAGGGTGGCCGAGATGTTTTGTTCTTCCTCTTCTTGAGTGTTGTATTTCTAACTATCCAAATTGCGTTAGGAATTGGAATTGCCGTAGCGATGGGAATGCCTAGTATTTCGGGAATTTTAATGAGCTCGGTCGCATTGGCCGGTGGACCAGGAACATCACTTGCATTTGCACCGTTGTTTGAATCTAACGGTGTTGTGAACGCATCCACGCTTGGGTTAACAACGGCACTTGGCGGTATTTTGATGGGCGGTATTTTGGGTACACCGTTAGCAACGTATTTAATCAATCGCGACAAACTGGAAGTATCTGGCAAGTTCGTGAAAACAAAAGAAGTTACGATTACGACAAAAGAAACTTCGGATTTGCCGTTCGTTGATGTAGGTATTGAGGCTCTTGAAAAATTTAGCCCAGATACATTTATCAAGCACGTATTAGGAATTATATTGTTTGTTGGATTAGGAACCTACATCTCGCCGGTTTTTTCTCAAATTGGCGTGACGCTTCCGATCTATATCGGATCGATGATCGTAGCGGCAATTGTTCGCAATATTGATGATCAAACAAAATGGTTCGATTTACAAGAAAGCACACTAGAGGAAATCGGCAATACGTGTTTGTCTGTATTCATCGCGATGGCCATCGTAACGTTAGACCTAGGGCAATTGAAAAATGCAGCGTTACCGGTAGTCGTTTCTTTAGTATTGCAGGGGATACTTGTTGTACTAGGAGCTTTATTTCTTGTGTATAGATTTATGGGTAAGACGTATGAATCGGCGATTATCAGTAGCGGTTTTGTAGGCTTTATGATGGGTACTACAGCGAACGCATTGGCAAATATGTCCTCGTTAACTCGTAAGTATGGAATTGCACCGAAAGCATTTTTGATTGTACCGCTAGTCGGATCGTGCTTCATTGATTTTATCAACGCTGGTTTTATTACGGCGCTATTAAATATTTTAAAATAGTATTTATTTTTTCGGTTTCCACGAAAATTTAATCAGTTCAAGACGTCGAAATAAATTTTCTTCGTCTTGGATAAATAGAACATGATTAAATGGAACGGCACCGATCCAGCTGTTTTGATCTTTCACATGACACGTATTGAACTTACCAGCTGGAACTTTGATTTTCTCGACAGTTCCCATACTTTTGGTAAATCTACATTTAAACACGTAGAAATTTAAATTTAGATTTGGCAGGTATTGCGATTCTGGTTCCCATTTAAATACTTCAGTAGGAGCCGATCCGATAGGCATTAATTTTTCGCTAATTTTTAAGAAGTTTACTGGTTTGCCATTGGGGTCGACTTCTTTTTTAATTTCGACGATTTCTTTGATTAGGGTGCCCTTGATAGAATTTGTAGACGTTCTCTCTTCATAATTGTAAGCAGCCCACTCACCGACACGAGTTTTAGCTATCGAAACGCTAGTATATAAAAACAACAATGATAACAGCAGTTTCATATGCCTCTCCTATTTGATTTGACGGAACGTTAACTGGTTAAGAATAGGGGGAGGGACCTAATATTATCAACTGTCTTTCAACTATAACTCGTCGCCGAAATAAATTTGATAATTAGACGCCGCTCAAGTAGCAGATCAGCATGATTGGCAATAAAATAGATCGAAGAGATTTCCACAAGTTAACAGTCACTTCACTTTTAACAATGAGCGGCCTTGCTAGCTCTGTTAAAGGGGCTCCTGTTTATCGTGCGACGTCTCCACAAGATCCTATTGCTAAGCTTTCGGGATTGTCCTCGACCGCTGAATTCACGGGTGATGAGCCAGATCCAAATCATGAGCGTTTTTGGAATGTCGACGGCTATATTCAAAAATGTGGTGGCGTCCCCGCAGCTAGCGAATCGCATAATGTAGTGATTGTTGGTGGTGGACTGAGCGGCTTAATCGCCGGCTATCATTTAAAAAAAATGAAACCGTTGATTTTAGAACAAGCGAGCCAGTTTGGTGGCAACTCAAAAGGTGAGACCATTAATTCGAGTTATTACTCGTTAGGTCCCGCTTATATTTCTATTCCTGAGGCTAATTCGGCATCACACAGAATGTTGAACGATATTGGTGTTTTGAAATATGCAAGAATGGAAACGGCCGCGGATAAAGAAGTTTTTCTGAATGGAAAAGTTCTTCCAAATTTTTGGAGTGGCCAACATGAAGACATCAAAGTGTTTGCCAAGATGAAGCAGCTTCTAAAAGGATTTGAGTCCAACGCCTCAAGTTTTAATCAGATGACAGTGAATCAATGGATTCAGCGCCATTTTCCTCAAATCACGACAACATTGTATGAGTATTTCCAGTACTACGCGTGGTCTTCATTCGGAGCCACGTTAGATGAAGTCGCTGCCGGTGAATTCTTTTCGTGGCAAGCGTCTGAACAGCACGGAGTGATGGTGTTTCCAGGTGGTAACAGTTTGATCACTCAGTTTTTATATCAAAACTTAGTGGCGTCCGTGGGGCCAACACAAATGCGAACAAAGAGTGCGGTTTTGAAAGTGACGGCTGGCAATGGGTACGTGGATGTTGTTGTTGAAGAGAGTTTGAATAAATTAAAAACGATCCGCGCTAAGTTCGTCGTTATGGCGGCGCCTAAATTTGTTGCTAAGAGAATTATCACGAGTATTCCTGCGGCTCAGTTGCAGTCAATGAACAATATTGAATACCGTTCATTTATGGTTGGCAATGTGACGTTGCGAAGAAATATTCCCTCTAAAGGTTACGACCTATATTGCCTGAAAAAAGAAATTCCTAAAACTCCGTCAGCGGCAATGCCATTTACAAAAGGTTTTACGGATGTGATTTTTGCGAATTGGGCTCAGGCAGATAAAAGTTCACCGTGCACATTGACGTTCTACAAGTCTTTTCCTTATCAAGGTGCTCGGCAGTTTTTGCTGAACCCATTTGCGCATAATAAACACCGCGATTTCATGTTAACTGAACTACAAAATTATTATCCGGAGCTTGGGATTACCGCTGCTGATATCGGGTCTGTGCGGATGACATTGTGGGGGCATTCCGTACCGGTATGTCGTGCGCAACAAGCATCGTCGCCTCAATTGGCACTAGCCAGTCAGCCAGTGGGTAATATCTTGTTTGCGAATCAGGATAATTTTATTTCACCAAGTTATGAGAGCGCAGAGACTTCGGCGGTTGCCGTCGCGATGCAAATTCTAAAGAGCTTCCGATCTTAATCGAAATCAACCTTAACTGCCGAATTCTTTTTTAAATTCTGAAATTGGATCTTTGTGATTCATGATCTTATCCCAATTTTCTTGAATCCAGGGAAGGTTTAAATACACCGCCGGAACCGGGAAGATGCCTTGGAACGGACCAAATTCCCATTGCATGACGCTTTTGTATGAATTTCGATAGAACATAAGCGTATTGCCGACAATAAATTTATTTTCGTCCGCTTGTTCTTTTGTGGTGGTGGGTTCCGTGATGGCAAATTGAAATGATAAATCAACATTCGTTACGATGCGATCTTTGATGAATGGCTTGAATGTTTGCTTGCAGGCCGTTTTTAATACACTTAATACATATATTTGCATGAACGCATCGTTGCCGTAGATTTTAGTTTTTTCCCAATCACAGTTGCCGTCGGAATTCAGCACTAGTCGAGCATTTGTGACTCCTTGGATATTCCTTCTAACAAAGAAGCTTGGGAAAAACAGAGCGCCATCAACATAGTCATAGATTTTTTTATATAATAAGTAATCTTGAATTCGGCCAAAACTTGCTGAGCCACTGCCCCAAGAGGCGTTGTGATTATCTTTATTTGGTGAAACATCAAACGTATCTCCATTATTTCCCAAAAGTCCTTGTTCGCTAGTGCGAGCGGCATTGGCAGAGGCGCTAAAGTTTAATGTAGGTTTGAATTTATCTAATGGGGATAGGGTGACGGATTCAGTGGCAGATCGAGCAGGGCGCAAATTGTTTTTTGCGATTTTTTTGGTCGACGGTTTAGGAATTGAATCGGTCGAGGGACCTGGTTTGTCAGTTTTATACTCGACCGAAATATTTTCTTTTTTGAGAGTTGGTTTTTTGAAAAAGGAAAACGCAGCGAATATGATTCCGTGAATAACCAACGAGAAAAATAAAAATCTTCCGAACGATACTCTCACTTAATTAAAACCCTACTTTAGTGCTTAGTAAAAACTAAACAGCTAATATTTGACTTAATTGTACGTACTCTAACGGACTACGTTTTTCTTTTGTCGTCGCTAGTTCAAATGGAACCTGCAATAAATTAGGTCCGTCCGAACCAATCATGATATCGCAAAATCCTTTAGATAAATTATCAATCGCCGCAGCGCCCATGCGAGATGCTAACACTCGATCTACCGCAGTGGGTGATCCACCACGTTGAATGTGCCCTAAAATACAAATCTTGGGATCAATTCCTGATTTTTTTCGAATCGCATCTGCTAGATCATAGGCTCGGCCCGACTTTTGGCCCTCGGCTGTGATCAAGATGCTGCTACGTTTGCCTTTTTTGATCGAATCTTTGATGCGGTCGATTGATTTTTCAATATTAGTATTGCCATCTGGTACGAAGATTTCTTCTGCTCCGCCAGCCAGGCCAACGTGACACGCTATAAATCCGGAGTTGCGTCCCATAACTTCAACAATGAAAACACGATCATGACTGTCTGCTGTATCGCGGATTTTATCAATGGCGTCTAGTGCGGTATTAACAGCAGTATCGAATCCGATCGTTAAATCAGATCCAAATATATCATTGTCAATTGTTCCTGGAATACCAACGATAGGAATTTTGTGTTCTTTCCATAAAGAATGTGCCCCGCGGAAAGAACCATCTCCACCGACACAGATAAGTCCGTCTATATTATGAATCTTCAATGTTTCTATAGAGCGCGCACGAACTTCAGGTTTGTGAAAGTCAGTACTGCGGCCCGTTTTCAAAATAGTTCCGCCGCGTTGGATGATATTGGCGACATCGCGAATATTGAGCGGAGCCACATGATTTTCAATTAAGCCGATGTAGCCCTGAGAGATGCCCATGACTTCAATGTTCATGGAGTGAGCCACTCGCACAACCGCGCGAATCGCTGCGTTCATGCCGGGGGCATCGCCGCCGCTTGTATATAAACCAATTCGAGAAATTTTCTTTTGGTGTTTAGCCATAGATTCCTGCTGTTCTGGAGAAAATAAATAAAAAAAAAGCCGGCTTTG
>CAZCHT010000220.1:0-5527 GCA_964498705.1 uncultured Bdellovibrio sp.
ACCGTTACAGCGACCGCGACCAAAAACCGCTACGGTAGCCGACTCCGTACGGTTTACGCTGGACCGCCGGAAAACAGAAAACGGTTCGGTGACCGTTACGGCTTCGGTCCCTCGGTCGCGGTCGCTGTAACGGTCGCGGTCGCGGTACGGTGACGGTACGGTCTCCGTCTCGGTGCGGTTACGGCTGCCCTCCCCTCGCTAAATTAAGTCTTCTTTTCTCCAAGATCTTGGTGAATACTAAACCCAATGCGAGCCAAAATTTTACTATCATTCATAGCACTCCTCTCCGCGACAAATTGTTCGCTCTACAAATCACAGGGTCGCAGAAATTTTGAAACGGATGTTCCAACTCGAGTCCCCATCGCCGTAGTTTTCCATTGCCCCAACCTCAACTCGGACAACGGTCCCGAGGAAGTGATCGAGTGGGAATCGCTGAAAAAACTGTCTCCAGATTTGACACTACAAGAAAGTATCGACAATCAGACTGTCGTACTTTTGGCTAGCACAGTTTCCCCTCAGAGAACGTGTATTTCCGAAGGTCTAGATTTGGCGGAATATCAGAAAAATTTTACTTATTGAGTGTCTCATTTGAATACCTGGCCTTGAGAAAATCTCTTAATAAACGATACTGAAAGTATGAGAATTTCATACAGCGTTATTTTAACAACATTATTAGGTCTTGCGTCTGCTCAGGCGTACACGCTTCAGAAGACAAGTTCAACGGCGGTCATTTTCCAAACTGACGGAAAACCAGTCAGCGAAAATCAAGATTTCTATATCGTTGATCAATCTAATAAAGCGAAAGTTTTAGTACGCGTTGAAAAATTTAATTCAAAACAAGCTAAAGCAAAAGTTATCAAAGGCAATATTACAAGTGTTCAAGCCGGTATGAGTTTACGTCCTGTTCGCACGCCTGCCAGTGTTCAAGGAGCTGACGGTCAAATGGCCACAGAGATCACGACAAAATCTAAATCAAGAAATACTTGGGGTTTGATGGCGTCTTACATGATGAGCTCAATGAATGCTAAGTTTTCATACGGCGGCGTGAATCAAACGGCTGCGATGTCTGGCGCTTCCATTGGTCTACTTGGTTACTACGACTATACTTTAAATAAAAATTTACAAGTTCGCGGTATGGGTGGATTAGAAACGTTTGATGCTAAACAAGCTAAAGAAACAAAAGTTTGTGATAAAGGCGCATCGGCAGAATGTAATGTAAAGATCAATTATCTCTCTCTATATGCTATGGGTAAATACAACTTAACTAAGACAAAAAATAAATTTTGGATTGGTGGCGGTTTAGGTTACTTACTAGCCATGGGTAAATCATCTTCAGTTCTTGATACAAGTTTAATTACGTCTAACCAAGTTTTAACGCTTGGCTTAGGTCTAGATATCGGTTCTGGCACTAAGAACGTAATCCCTGTGTCACTTGACTACTCGCTGTTCCCGTCATCTCCGACGGTAAGCGCTAGTATCATAAGCCTAAAAGTAGGTTTTGGATTTGGTCAATAGACCCACTTTAGTACCACGTTTAAAGTTCTCAGACCGAACCACTTCATTGCACACGACAAACCTTTACTTAGCTTAGCCGCAAGCGTATTATTTTTAAATGCCACTTTTCGAATACAAGGGAATCACACAAGCTGGAAAAAATAAATCTGGCGTCATCGATTCCGAAAATATTAAATCTGCCCGATTGAAATTAAAAAAAGATGGCATATTCGTCACTGACATTCGCAACAAAATAAAAGCAGCCTCGAAAAAAAATTCCTCGAGTTTATTCCAAGCTTCCGTTCCGATCAAAGATTTAGCCTTGATGACTCGTCAGTTAGCGGTGTTGATTAAATCGCAAATTCCACTTGTGGATGCCTTAGCCGCGGTCAGCGAACAAGTTGAACACCCCGCCCTATCACAAGCCTTAGCCGATTCAAAAAATATGGTTAATGAAGGTAGTCCATTTTATAAATCGCTCGCAAAATACCCACACATCTTCGACAACATTTATGTCTCGATGTGTGAAGCGGGCGAGATGTCAGGTAGCTTGGATGTTATCCTTTTACGTTTAGCGGATTTTACAGAATCATCTGCGCGCCTTCGTCAAAAAGTGTCGAGCGCGTTGACCTACCCGATTATTATGCTTGTTGTGGTTTTCATTATCGTGATGGGTTTATTCACGTTTGTTATTCCAAAGATGATGACGATCTTTGAATCAGCACCAGAACTGCAACTGCCATGGTATACATTAGTGATCGTACAGATCTCGCAAATCATGACTGATTTTTGGTATATTATTCTGACAGTTATTATTGGATCGTACATCTCATTTATGGCGTGGAAAAGTTCGGTAGAAGGTCGCCCACGCTGGGATGCTATTTCATTACGTTTGCCTGTGTTTGGTCCGATCATTCGCATGGTAGCGGTTGCCCGCTTTACGCGAACGTTGGCAACACTTCTGACCGGCGGCGTGCCTATGCTTGGTGCACTTGATATTGTACGTAACGTTGTAAATAACGCGGTTATTGCAAAAGCCGTCGATGAAGCGCGCGGTAATATTTCCGAAGGGGAAAGCATCGCCGGTCCTTTGTCACGGTCGGGGCAATTTCCCCCAATCGTTATCCACATGGTTAAGATTGGTGAAAAAACAGGCGAGCTCGAGAACATGCTAACTCAAGTATCTGACGCTTATGATTTTTCTGTGCAAAATAAAATAGATGGCATCACGGCGTTAATTACGCCGATCATTACAGTTATTATGGGTGTAGTAGTCATGATTATCGTACTGTCTATTATTATTCCTATGTTTGAGATGACAAATTTAGGTAATTAGATTTATAATTTTTTAATCTTGTTAAGGAGAGGCTTGTTTTATGAAAATTTCTAAAAATCGAAAAGGTTTTACACTCGTTGAAATTATGATCGTTCTTGCGATTCTTGGTTCTATCTTCGCATTATTAGCCGGTCGATTTGCTGGCGCTCGTGATAAAGCAAAAGTGAAAGAAGCAAATATCCAAATGGGTCAAATCTCAAATGCTTTGGCTAATTACAATTTAGATTGCAACAAATACCCTGCTTCACTGGATGGTTTGAAAAAAGCCGACGATTGCAAAAACTGGGGACCAAATGCTTACTACCAAGGAAAATTAGAAGATCCATGGAGCAAACCATTTCATTATGAAATTTCTGGTTCAGAGTTTACATTGAAATCTCTTGGCAAGGACGGAAAAGAGGGCGGCAGTGGATTTGATAAAGACCTTACTTGGGGCGAAGAAGAAGGCGGCGAAGCCGCAGCAGCACCTGCTAACTAGATCTTCTGATCAACGCGGTTTCACCCTAATTGAAATTATGATCGTCCTAGGTATCATCTCGGCGGTGATTTTTCTTGGACTCGGTCGTGTTCGCAAAAATGATAACAATATTAGAACTACCTTTCGAGAGATGACTGTTCTCTCGAAAGAAATTCGTAATCAGGCTCGTCTGACTCAGACATTCTTTCGCTTGATGATAGAAATCAAACCCGATCAATCCCGTTACTGGGTAGAAAAAGGTAACGCGATTGAATTGAAAGATCCAAAATTAGAATTAAAAGCTCAAGACGAACAAGATACCAGTAGCGATAAAAAGAAATCATCATTTACATTATTTAAAAAGCTCACTAAGAAAGAAAAAATTCTGCCAAAGGGTATCAAATTTAAATCGCTCGAGATTCAAAATTCTGAACCGCTCGTCGATGGCTTGGGAGCCATTTACTATTCGCCAGAAGGCCTTGTTGAAGCCTCTATTATACATATTACCGACGAAAAACACACATGGTCTTTGCTGATCAATCCCCTAACCGGTATAGTGGATATTGCGGACGAAGAAATCAGCTTAAAGGATGTAATAAAACGCCATGAATAAACGCAGCCGTCTGAAACAATCAGGTTTTACTTTGCTAGAAGTTTTGATCGCACTGATCATTCTAGCATCTGGCGTGATGTTGCTAGCGCAATCGTGGAGCAGTTCTTATAATCGGATTCGCAAAACTCAAAAAAATGTCGAGATCGCTGCCCTACTAGAACGTAAACTCGCCGAAATCGATATGAAGTACCGCGGAAAATCCATAGACTCGATTCCAGAAACTGAAGCCGATGAATTCGAAGGCTTCCCCGAGTACAGCTGGAAACTACAATCCAAAAAATTTGAAATGCCAGATTTGACGGCGATACTGATCGGCCGCGAAGGCGGCGTCGATCAAATGATGAGTCAATTGATGAAGCAATTTTCAGATCATCTGTCGGCCTCAATCAAAGAAGTCAAAGTCACTGTTGTGTACAAAGTGAAAGAGAAAGAATTCGAATACTCGGCAACCTTGTTGTTTGTTGATTATGACAAACAGATACCGCTGCCCTCGATACCCGGTGGTGGCTGATGAAAATCAAATCGCAATCTGGTTTTACCCTAATTGAAGTTTTGATTGCTGTTGCCATTATGTCGACTCTGGGTTTACTCGCGGGACAAACCATTAAACAAGCCATTACTCAAAAAAAAATTATCCAAGAAATGGTGAACGATACATCTCGTTTGCGAGATGGAGTTAAAATTTTTGAAAAAGATGTGCAGCTGGCCTATCATCACCGCGATTGGGAAAAAGAAATCAAAGAAATAGCTAAGAAAAACAAAAAGGCAGCAGCTACCGCCACCCCAGCCGGCGGCCCTGCCGGCGCGGGTGTCCCTGGCGCGGCTCAGCTCGCACAGCCTCAGCAATTGTTTGATTCCAATGGAAATGTAATTGCTGAGCAAGAATCTCCGGCCGAAGCACCAAGAAAAGATCCGACGACTCAGTTTATTGGCAAAGAAAATGAAATTAATTTTGTAACGATGAATACGGGGCGAATTATGAAAGATATGCCGCAGGCTGATTTCATCGAAGTCGGTTATGCTTTAAGAGATTGCACTACCTTTGCTGAAAAGAAAGCTACCAAGTGTTTATTTCGCCGCGTTTCTCCTTGGGTGGATGAAGATGTTACTAAAGGCGGCGAAGAATATCTACTAATCGAAAACATCACTGAATTTAACCTACGCTATTTAGGTCGCGGTAAACAAGATTGGAATAAAGACTGGCGCACAGATTCAGGCGGCGATGGCGCCACCAAAGGAAACTTTCCTTGGTTAGTAGAGATCTCAATCACCTACCAAAAAGATCCCGAGAAAGAAAAGTCTAAAAAACATTCGATGCAATTAGTGATTCCGATTCATTTCCCGAATAACAAAGAAGAATCTGGCAGCAGCGATTCTTCGGGCACCACTACTGGCACGCCAGCCGCTACAACACCGGCAACAACCGGCGGACCTGCCGGCGCTCCAGCTGGCGGAGGAGTTACAAATTGAAATTATTTAATGTAAAAATATTTAATCGCACTACTAAAGACTACATTTCTAAATCAAATAACAATCGCGGGATTGCCTTGATCACGGCGATTGCGGCGTTATCTTTAATGACCTACTTAGCGATGGAAGTAACTTACGACACCCAAGTTGAATACTT
>CAZCHT010000221.1:0-5526 GCA_964498705.1 uncultured Bdellovibrio sp.
GAAAAACTATCAACAGGTAAAGTACGTCGCGCGAAACTTTACTACTTAAGAGCCCTTGATGGTAAATCAGCACGTATCGAATCTGAATTAGTAACTGCGTCTGCAGCAACTAGTGCTAAAACTAGTGCTAAAACAACTGAAGCTTAATAAAATAGATGCGATCCAGGCCAGCACACTGGCTTGGATGGAATTGCCCTACGATTATATAATCGGGGTAGATGAAGTGGGTCGTGGCTGCCTAGCCGGGCCCGTTGTCGCCAGTAGCGTGGTTTTCACTAAAGCTACATCGTCGAGTTGGTCGACTTTCAGAGATTCAAAAACTCTCTCAGAAATCAAACGAAACGAACTCAGTACTAAAATTCAAAAAGAACACGTCCACTCATTGGGCTGGTGTGATCAATCTGAAATTGATGAAATTAATATTTTAAAAGCTTCACTGCTGGCAATGAAGCGTTCAATAGATAAATTAAATCTTCCGGAGTCCGCTTCCAAAGTCGTGTTGGTGGATGGTAATCAGTTTATTGGTGATTTGCCTGGGTATGATCAAATAGCTATCGTCAAAGGCGATTTGTGGATTTCATTAATTTCAGCAGCGTCGATTGTGGCTAAAGTCCATCGGGATACGCTGATGAAAGATTACGAGACTCAGTATCCTGGTTTCGGATTTTCAGAGCACAAGGGTTATCCTACTCAAGGACACAAAGATGCTATCGCTTCGTTGGGAGTGACTACGATTCATCGTAAGTCTTTCCGAGGAGTTAAGGAGCATGTACTTTGAGCACGTTAAAGGGTTAAATTCCGAACACAAGGTCATTCGCCATCTGCAAAATCAAGGATGGAAACTGCTGCAGCACAGGTTCAAAACCAAAATGGCAGAAATTGATCTGATTTTTCAAAAAAACAATGAGTTGCGAATGGTTGAAGTTAAATCCGTGGCGAGCTGGGATTTTGTATCGTATCGGGTTTCACGCAGCCAGAAACAGCGACTGATCCGCGTATATCATTACTTTCAACGTCGGTACGCTCTAGATATCTCACTTGAATTAGCTTTAGTCCCGGCGGACGGGGATATTTTATTTATTGAAATTGAAAATGATTGTTGAGAGACTAAATGTAATGAAACTAAAAGTCGCCGCCGTACTGTTGTTGTTTTTCTCTCAATCTGCTTTTTCGCAAGATTTAAAACAATTCTTAAAGTCATGTGGCTATGGAACATTGGCCGGAGCCGGTTTAGGTTTAGCTAGTTTAGTTTTTGAAAAGAAACCAAACGAAAGCTATGGCAACATAGCTCGCGGCGCTTCACTAGGATTGTATGGCGGTGTTGCCTACGGCCTATTCGCAATGAATCAGGCAGCGACTAAGAATGATAGTGATATCGTAGATCTTCCATCGAACAAATTATTCGTCTATCCAACAGCCGATGGAAAAATCGAAACGCTATACGTTTTGAGATTTTAGTTAATAATTTGATCCAAAGCCTCGATCGTCAGCGGCGGCTTAGAATTTCCATCAAACGTAAATTCAAATGAAAGTTTCAATTCTTGTGTTCCCGACGTGACTTGATACTGCGCAAGCGTAATCAACCAGCATTCGCCGGGTGGTTTGAATTGACTAACATACGCCCAAGATTTAATGCGTTTGTTTTTAGAATTGTTTAACCAATTGCCATCATAAACAAACTGCCCAATCAAATTGAAATACTTGGTGATCAAGCCCGTTCTAAATAAGTAATCTTCAGTGCGCGTATTAGAATCCACGTCTTTACCCGGAGTGATCGAGTAGGTTTTGTTCAGGCCCAGTTCATAAAAGTTGCCGAACTTATTTGTGAAGCGTGCGGAAGACGATACGTTGGAAACTTTTTGATACGGGTAGTAGTTGAATAATGAAGACGTCGAAAACGAATCTAAATTTACATTTAAATAGGCAGCAATATTCGACCATGGTTGTTTTGTTGAAGAGTTTAGGTTCGATTGATAGACGTCATACGATTGCGACAAGCTCAGGGATGCGAGTTGTTTATAGACTGGTGAATTGCCTTCCCAAGATTTTTCTGTCAGACGTTGTAGTACCGAAAATGTGACGATTTCGCGATCTAAACTTCGATCTAAATAGTCGAATTGCAAACCGAATGGGCTGGCTAAGTCACCGTCAGAAATTCCATCTTGGCTAGTGAATGGAATTTCTGTTTGGTTGTCTTTATCAAAACCCCAGAATGGATGTTCTTTGCGATCAACCCAAGGAGTTTTTGTGTAGGTCACTTGCGGAATGACTTCGTGACGTAATTTTGTGCCTTTAAGATCATTCGATGTCGAATAAATCTGAGTCAACTGCGTTCGAGCGCTGACTTCCGTTTTTAAGTAGCGACGATACAAGCGCGAGTAATCATCAGTTAGCTGGAATTGGTATTGAGTTTCGCGGTAGGAAACTTTTGGTAAGATATCCACTGTGTCGTTTAGGTTAATTGGATAACTTAATGTGGGTTTAAAATCTAAGCGCTGTCCGGTGCGAATTAAATCTGTGTAAGGATTGTATTCGCCATCGCTGATCAAAGCACAGGCCGGATCGCGATCGTAGTCAGCTGAGTTACAAGAGTTCGTCGGGAAGCGCAGCTTGTTTACGCTATCATAAGTCATGTCATCATAGCTTTTGCCGGCGCGAGCTAGGTTCATGTAATTCAGATCCCAGCTGTAAAGAAGGGATGAATTTTTAATCAACGGTTCAGTCATTTGCGAAACGCGTAGTTCTGGCACGCGATGAACGCTTTCGTCATTTCCAGAAAGCGGGTCACTTTTAAGCATGTTCAAGTGATATGCCGTATCGATGTTCGCGTGAATGTTTTCAAAATTCTTAGTTAAGCTCATTCGGTTTTCAAATGAGGGCTCATTGTGATTGCGTGTTTCGCGTGAAAAGTCTTTTGGGTACTGTAAATCGCTGGCGTTATTGATCTGCATCCGATGGATATAATCGTTTGGCAGCTGTGTGTAGTGTTCGTATTTGAGGAACCAACGATTAAAACCATCGCCTTTGTGTTCATCATTACGGAATCGGTTCACTCGATCTTCATTTTGAAATACTTTATCGCGCAACCAACCGGAGCTGAGTTCACCGTAGCTATCGGCATTCAGCATGTAACGGTAGTTGATTAAGTTCTTGGCTCCACGCAATTCGTAGTTCTTAAACGTGTAGGTCAAGTCTTCATTGCGCGAGATTACCCAGAAGAAGGGTTGTGACACCGTTAAACCGCCGGCCTGAGAGGATTCAAACTCAGGTGTGAGTAAGCCGGTTTGACGATCGCTCTTTAGAGGGACAATTAAATAAGGAATCCAAAAAACGGGAACACCGCCAAATTTTAAGAATGAATTCTTTATATAAGCATAGCCGCCGAGTTCAGCACGGATTTGTGAACCTTGAAAGCTCCAAGAAGCCGGGCAGTTGGTACAAGTGGTGTAGTCCGCTTTTACAACGTAATAGTCATTTTCGCCGGTTTTATTGATTAGCTCACCTTCGAATATGACGTTTCCCGATTGAACAAAGCCCTTTGAGATCACACCCGTGTTAGACTCGTAATCAAACCAGATTTGATCGCCGCCAATAGTGGATTTTGTTTGAGTCATTAGAACTCGGCCACTCATGTAGACACGTTTTGTTTTTAAGTAGATTTTCGCGCGGTCGCAGCGGATATGGTAGTCTTTGAAGACGATCTGTACGCCGCCTTTGAGGTCGACGATTTCGTTTTCGTCACGTTCTAGACTATCTGCCTGAATGACAAGACCCTGAATCTTAGCATTTATGATTTCTGCGTAAAGATTCGAACTTAGTAATAATAAAAAAAAACCAGTAGTTGCCGCATGTTACGTAGGCAAATGACATCATTTTCACTCGCCTTTGTCTAGGTATTTCTTTCGTCTAAAAATCGAAAAAATAGCAGAACTCGTCTACTGTGAATTCCATTTTGAGACGATAGATTACAAAATCAAGGAGTGCTATGAAGACAGAAGCTGTAAAACTAAGCGATGGGTACCATATTACCTTTACCGGTAAGCTAGATTTAATGAAAACTAACTATTTGCGTAATGTACTTCTGAAAGATTTTAAAAACCAGCGCGTTTGTTTTGATCTGAAGAGTTTAAGCTTTGTAGGATCGAACGGAATTTTGCATTTTTTTACAACTGTAAATGAAGTTGCTGATTTAGGTGGCATTCAGTTTCAGATTAACGGTTTGAATGAAGATTTCAAAAAAATCGTTAAATCGTATAATTATACTCATTTATTGTTTGATTTCGTAAGTGTGCTACCAACGGCGTTGGAAAAAACAGAAACAACTGCAGACTTGATAGAAGATGAATGGTTAGAGACTAACCCAGGCATCCAAAAAACAGACACTACAAACGCGGCGTAGATCTTAACCTTTAGTGTTTAGCTGCTTGCTAAGCTCAAGATTAATATTTTCTAGGCTATCAAGGGCCGACTTCAATTTGTCGGTCTCTTTATTTTTTTGGTTCCATAAAAATTTCATAGATTCTAGCTGCTGCTCTAAGTCCAAATTCTTTTGTGCTAAATCTTGGTTTTCTTTGTTCAACATACTAAGTGTAATTTTTAGATCTTTGTTTTCTGTTTCATGCTTGTAGTTGAATTTCTTCAATTCCAGTTCTGTAGATTTGAAAGACTCAAGCATTTGAGCAATTTCAGATTGTTTGTTTTCTACTAAACGTTCTAGTTCGATTTTTTGATTTTCAGAATCTAGGAATCGATTGTAGTACTCTTTATTTTCACTAGCGACTTTTTCGCTGAAATCAAGTTTGGCTTGAAGTTCAGAGATATCGCTTTTCAACACTTGGATTTCGCTTTCAAATGAATCTGTGATTTTCGAAATTTTTAAATTATCCGAATCAATTTGAGCTTGGTAATTTTTGATTAGCTCGTTCATTTGAGTGCGTAGCTCGCGTAGTGCTAATTCTTTTTGTGCTAATTGTTCAACGACGCGCTTGTGTTGATTCTCTAGGGACTTAGAGTAATCTTTTAATTGCGAGAAATAAGGTTTTACCTGAGTCTTGATTTTTTCTTGGTATCGTTGTAATCGACTGATTTCAACAAATTGCATTTGTGTTTTTTCAGTCAACATTGAATTTTTAACATCAAGAACTTCATTGATTTCTGTAAGTTCTGAAATCGACAATCTTGAGGCTTTGTCTTTTTCACGCAGGACATAGATTTGATCGCCAAGGACCGATTTTTCATGCGTGTGTTCTTCAATTTTTTTCTTTAAATCTTGGATTTCATTTTCATAAATAGAAAGTCGTCGAAGAGTGACTTTTAATTTTTCATTATTTTGATCTTGAATAGAAAGCAATGTTTCAAGTGACAATGAATTGCCATTTTTTTGCACTCGATTCGGATTTATATTTGTCAGAGTTGAAGACAATGTATTCGGAACGGGTCCGATATCATTATTTTTTTTATCTGTGTGAATCGCATGCGAATGAAAAAGATTAGTTGTGTCCATAACTTATTGTATCAAAATGGGAT
>CAZCHT010000222.1:0-5524 GCA_964498705.1 uncultured Bdellovibrio sp.
GAAGGTCCATTGTTAGCGCCCGATAAGAATAGTATATCACAACGATAGTTAGAAATTGCAAAGCAATGACTATGATACTAGCGAACATTCGCTTCGTTGGATCGGTCTCCGCTTTTAAATACTGTCCCAAGTTTTTCAATGAAGCATAGTTAAATACCACAGGAATAAATACTGCTGCGAGTAGGCCCATGATGATTGCTTTGCGTAACAACGCAGACGGCGTGACGTGAAGGGAAGCTTCGGGTTCATTTTCTACGAGAGAGATATCAAAGCCTCTCACAATGCGTGACGCTTCGACTTCATCTTGCCAGTCGACCATTAAATCATAGCGGCCTTGATCACCGCCTACGATGATTGATGAGTATTCTTTTGCGCCCACGATTTCGGATTGGATGCCCTGACTGGCTAAGGCTTCTTTGGCTAAATGGGCTGTAGTGTGTGACGTGAACCGTCCGACTTTTTTCATGTACTATCAGCGTAGCTAAGGTTTTAGACTTAAGCAATAGGAACTAAATATAAGACTGGTAAATCTTATCGGCCACATCGATGCCGTCACATGCGGCTGATGTAATCCCGCCAGCGTAACCGGCGCCTTCGCCCGTCGGGTAGAGATTCTTGTGAGATACACTTTGTAGAGTTTCTTCATCACGAGTTACACGGATAGGGCAGCTGGTGCGTGTTTCAACACCATAGAATTGCGCTTGGTCAATGACGAAGCCCTTCATCTTTGTATCAAAACTCTCTATACCTTTAAGCAAGAATTGATTTACTTTTTTAGGCAACAAGTTCTGCAAGTTCACGCCGACAACTCCCGATGGAGACGATCCACCAATAGTTGCACCGACTCTATTTTTCAAGAAGTCGGTGATTTTCTGAGCGGGTAGTTGTTTCGTTCCGCCGGCCGCTTGAACTTCTTTGAATGCTTTGGTTTCAATATCTCGGCGCAATTTCATACCGCCCCATAAATCGTTGTCGGTGTCTTTGCCCGCTTCGATGGTGACAACGATCGCACTGTTCGCCCATTTTGAGTTACGGTTGAAATTACTCATGCCATTGCAAACTATACCATCTCGCTCGGTACCGCTGGATAAAACAAATCCGCCGGGACACATACAGAAACTGTATACGCCGGTGTTAGTTTCATGATCATGGTAAGTTAATTTGTAATTCGCACTGCCTAATTTAGGGTGAGAGAAATAATCGCGATACTGAATTTTATTAATTGCTGATTGGGGATGCTCGATACGTAAACCCAAAGCATACGATTTAGCTTCCATCGCTACGGAATGCTTTTCCAAAGCGTGAAATACATCATCGGCAGAGTGACCTGTGGCTAGGACAACATGATCGGATAAATAAGTATCGCCGCGTTCTGTAATAACACCTTTGATCGAACGCGCATCACTGACGAAATCTACGATCTGTGTATCTGGAAAAAACTCGCAACCATTTTGCAAAAGAAACTGACGCATTTTAGGAATCACGCGTCTGATTTTGTCCGAGCCCACGTGCGGGTTTGATAAAAATTCGATTTCAGCCGGTGCGCCAAATTGCACTAAGCGATTCATAACATAAGGAATGTGTGAGGATTTAATTCGCGTGATCAGTTTTCCATCCGAGTATAAACCAGCACCGCCTTCACCAAAGCAGACGTTGTTTCTAGGATCCAGTTCGCCATAACGCCAGAATTTGTTAATTCCCATAATTCGCTTTTCAGCGACTGAGCCGCGCTCAAAAAGAAGGCACGGAATGCCGCGTTCCACCAAACGAAGAGCCGCAAACAAGCCCGCAGGACCGCTGCCAACGATTATGGGTTTAGTTGTGATGGTTTTATTCAATTTAGGAAGCTGAAATTCGATTTGCGTCAGGGTTTCGTTTTCACCCGCAACCTCAATACTGTAAACGAAATGCGGGTTGTGGCGTTGTCTAGCATCGACGCTTTTTTTTAGGATGCGGTAGTCACTGAAATGAGGCGATAGTAACTCAAGTTTTTCCTTAATATCCTCATCTAGACCCACTTTGATATCTTTGAAAACTTTTGTCATTAAAACGGGATAGTCTTTTGACAGTCGCCTAGTCAAGTCTATAGAATCCTCATATGTGGATTTTAAAAGTTTTACCAAGAAAAAGTTTGAGTAAATTTGTAGGCCGTTGGGCTTTTAAAAAATTTCCTAAACCATTACAAATTCGTATTAATTATGCGTACGCACGTTTTTTTAATATCAACCTTAACGAGACTGAATTTCCTTACTATGACTACAATTCATTAGGTGAGTTTTTTATTCGACGTTTGAAGCCGCAGGCACGTCCGATTGCATCTACTTCGATTGTTCATCCGTGTGACTCCGTAGTGGCTCAGCATGGCCCGATCAACGGCACAGTAATGATCCAAGCTAAGGGAAAAGATTTTCTCGTAGAGAAGCTAATTAAGATTCCTGATGCGAAAGAAAAATACCAAGATGGCTATTTTATTACCTATTACTTGTCGCCGAAGGATTATCACCGTGTGCATTCCCCGGTGACAGGTTTCATCACTCAAATTCAGTACTGCACGGGTGATCTGTGGCCAGTCAATCAGTGGGCTTTGGATAATATTCGCGAGCTGTATTCAGAGAACGAACGTATATATGTAGAGATTGCCACCGAGAATGGCCCCGTTGGGGTTGTATTCGTGGGTGCTACGAATGTAGGTTCGATAGTGTTAAACTTTGATCGCAAAATGTTCACGAATTGGAAGCTCAAATCTATGAATAGAGTTTATGAGCAACCCATTGCTATCGAAAAAGGGGCCGAGCTGGGTATGTTCCGCATGGGCAGCACCATCGTGGCATTATATAACAAAGAATTGATCGATCTGCACAAAGACCTTATTGACATCAAACCCGTCGTTAAGATGGGTCAGTCTTTGACTAAAAATCCAATTAGATAATTTATAGCGGCACCTTAAAATAAATTTACTATAGCACCGGGTACGAACACTCGGTGTCGCTGGTTTCCTGGATAATTACTTGAGCCAGTTCTGGCATCACAGGTTTTAGTTTTTCAAACAACCAAACGGTAATATTTTCAGTTGTTGGGTTCTTTAAACCCGGGACATCGTTTAATAATTTATGATCGATTTTCTTAATCAACGGCGCCGCTGTTTTAGCGATGTCATTATAGTCGACTAACCAGCCGATTTTAGCGTTTATAGGCCCCCGCAGACGCAAAGTAATTTTAAAGCTATGACCGTGAGTGTGGGCGCAGGGATGAGATGCTGGCAAGTTTGGCAAGAAGCGCGCGGACTCGATCGCGAACGACTTTTTAATTTCTACTGTTTGAGTTTGGTGGCCTTTGGATTTCACGGAAAACCTCTTTTATGAATGGTTTTTTTCTGAAATTAGTCATATAATCGTTTCTATCAAGGCGGCAAATGGAAACTACAACATTGCAGTTACATAAACAAAATTTCAAGTTCTCGTCGGCTCATTTTTTAATTTTTAATAAACAGTCTGCCGAGCGTTTGCATGGTCATAACTATCAAGTGAAGGTCAATATTGTCGTTCCGCCCGAGCCAGAATTAAACAAAGAAGGCTACTTCGTAGATTTCAACGTTTTCAAGAAAATTATCAAGACTAAGCTAGACCAATGGGACGAGATGGTTCTTTTGCCTGCAAAGCATGAAGATATGAAGTTCACTGAAAATGGTCCGTCGTTAGAAGTGCGGTTTCGCGAACGATTCTATGTGTTTCCAAAGAACGAGGTTCTGCGTTTGCCGGTGACAAATACCTCAGTAGAGCAGCTATCCCAATTATTGGCGCAGCACTTTATTGCTGAATTTAGTGCCTATGGTGTGCAAAAAGTACAGGTATCCGTAGAGGAAACACGTGGCCAAGGCGCCAGCACGATCGCCGGGCTTTAACGTCTATTCATTTGATTTTCAATAACCTGAGATTCTGAAATATTAATTAATTTAGATATGGCTGGCGTGGTAAAATCCCTGCATGTCTATAGAATTCAATCGTCCTTATAAAATTCAAAAGGTTTTGAAATTAGAGCAAAATCCAGAAATCACGGACCGCCTTTATGATTTGGGTTTTTTGGAAGGTGTCGAAGTCATCGTTGAAAAGCGAATGCCTTTCGGGGGTCCATGGATTGTGTCGTCATCGATGATTTATGTAGCTTTGCGAGACGAAGAATTTAAATGTCTGGAGTTAAAATGAGCCACACATACGTACTAGTGGGGCAGCCCAACTGCGGCAAGACAACACTTTATAATTGGCTGACCGGATCGAACTATAAGACAGTGAATTATCCAGGATCTACAATTGAATTCTCGATGGGTCAGATTGATCTTAAGCATGGAACGAATAAAACGTTCGTCGATACACCAGGAACGTATAGCCTAATTCCTAAAAGTCCGGATGAGATCGTGACGAGCCAAGTGCTTTATGACAATGAGCTAACTAAGAAAGCGCACTGTTTATTAGTGATCGACGGTTTGCATTTGGAACGTCAGATGACGATGGTTTATCAAATGAAGCAAGCGGGGATTGATTTTTCAATCGTCGTAACGATGACGGATCTATTAAAAGAACAAAATACACATATTGATTTCACCAGTTTATCTAAATCTTTAGGTGTTTCGGTATATACATTTAATGGTCAAGCGGGCGATGGTTTGGAAAAAATCATTGCGGGTTTGCCTTTAAGTGTAGATGAGAAGCCAAGAAAGAAATTATCTTGGACATATTTAGATTTTCAGCGCGCACATATCGATGCGATGGAAGAGATGGATAAAGTCACTCGTAAGACTAATACAAATGACATTTATGGGTTTACTAAAAAATTAGATAGATTGTTTTTAGGTAGTTTTGGTTTGGTGTTTTTTGTCGGAATCATGACGTTGTTATTTGCGTCGTTGTTCTGGTTTTCAACACCGTTCTCTGATTTGATTGAAAGTGGCTTTGGCTATGTAGGTGGTCAAATTGAAGCTAGATTTCCTGAATCTTTCATAGCGACATTTGTTTCCCAAGGCGTTATCGCCAGTTTTGCGGCCATTTTGGTTTTCGTTCCTCAGATTTTATTTTTATTTTTGGGGTTAGGATTTTTGGAATCGAGTGGTTATTTACCAAGAGCCGCCGCCCTGATCGATCATCCACTTAGAAAAATGGGCCTTGGCGGTCGATCGTTTGTTCCGTTGTTGTCAGGATTTGCGTGCGCTATTCCAGCTTTGATGGCGACGCGAAATATTTCGTCCAAGCGCGACCGATTTATCACAGCAGCGATCATCCCCATCATGAGTTGTTCGGCCCGCTTGCCAGTATATGGTTTGCTGTTGCTATTTTTATTTCCGGATAACTCCTTACTTGTTGGATTTGTTTTTGCGGGACTCTATTTACTAGCGTTGGTATTAGGTGCCATAGCGTCGTTGATTCTGTCCAAATTTATGAAGCCATCAAAAGACCAGTTCTTTATGATGGAATTACCGTTGTATCGTCGTCCACGTCTGCGCATCATCGTTAAACAAGCGTTGCAAAAAACT
>CAZCHT010000223.1:0-5520 GCA_964498705.1 uncultured Bdellovibrio sp.
AAAAAAGAACCCTTGGCTTAGAAAACAGCTAGAAAAAGAAGGCTTCATTTTTGATTCCGACACATGTCATTTAATACGAATGACATTAATGAACCCTTTCCTTATGACAAAAGAAACACAAGCAAAATTTACAGATGATTTTGCCGATGTTTTGCACGCAATTTCAAAATCTGAACGCCCGAAGGGGAAATCTAAATGAATGGTTTGACCCCAATATTCAGTTTTGCGCTCGCTTTAGTTTTGTCGTTTTTTTTTGAAGTTGAGGTAGGTAAAAGTGAAAAAATCGAAACCGATCGTATACTCGTGTTCTGGTTGTTCAACGGCTGCACAACTGGCAAACTACGTTGCCGTACAGCTTGACCGCAAAGAAATCGCTGAGATGTCTTGTATAGCAGGTGTTGGTGGTGACGTAAAAACATTGGTGCAGAAAGCAAAGTTCGCAGAAAGTATTATAGTTTTAGATGGCTGCCCCCTTAAATGTGCACAACAGTGTCTGGCGAAACATGGTTTAAAACCAAATCTCCATTTGGTGCTAACCGAAATGGGTGTTAAGAAATTACACCATGAAGACTACGATAAAAAACAGGCTGAAGAAATTTTGGACCAAACTATTTCATTGATTGAGGATCAAAAAATTACGTCTAACGGAAAATAGTTTTTTAAACAAAAGTTTCAGATTTTCTTTTTTTATTTGTTTGAACTCAAAGAAAAATCATCGACGAACTATACTGAGAAAATTAGAAAGCTAAAGGCTGAAAATAAAAATCTAGAACAGGAATCTGTAAATATATTTATGATGCAGGCACAAGGAAATTTTAATTCCGATGCCTTAAAAATGATGTCTGAGCGACTTGAATTCATCGCGAAGCAAAAGTCGCAATACAATTAATCGCTAAAAATGTATGAATCAAGGCAAAGAAGAAGCTGAGTACTTTATCGACTTAATAATTTACGAGCGCGCGATAGATCCTAGCTTGAAAAATCGCTACGAAGCCAAGCTTAATAAGTGGCAGAGCGAAACTGGTCAAATTTAATCCAGAATAAAACCAACTTTTGAGGTAAGCGAAGCGGATCAGGAGAAGTTTTGTTCATCAGACTTTTTACTTCGGGTTGGTGTTTTGAAAATTGCTAAAGATCGAATCGTTCACGGTGAAAAGCACGTACACTTGGGGCGAGACTCTAAACTTATAAAACAGCACCACTCTAATTGGCGGCTGGCAACTGTTCAGCATTTAGGATTTTCCAAGGTTGAAGATCTTCACTATTCATTAACATTTTCTTGTTCTGAAAAGGACGTAGCGAGAATTCGAAAGTCATTGCTTGAACATTTGAAATCGATGACGCAAACAATTGAAAAATCAAAAGAAGAGAAGGAATTTGTCTACTATTTTGATTTCTACGGTTGGGTATAGGCTAGATTGAGAAATTAACGAATTTCGTTTGTATTCATTCTGGTGGTTAGTTCAGCATAGACGTTCTTAGCAAGAGCCCGCGATTCTAAAACTTGCGGTTCAGTTAATTCCTCAATCAAAGCGTCTTGATAGCGATAAGCGACAGCATAAGGGGTTAGGTCAGATGCCTTGCGAAGCAGATCATTTAATTCTGGATAAAAAGTCAAAAGATCGGAAGATAGTTTTGCTATATCGTGTGTTTTGGTAAATCTAACTGTTTTAAATGTTAGTATTCCCTTAATTGACTTTTCAACACTCTGCTGGGAATTGAAAACAACACCAATCCACATTTCCGGATTTCTCGAAGATAGCAAGTGTTCAGCCATGAGTAGGTCGATACGAGACAGTTTAAACCAGCGTTGAACATCTGATTTACTCACAATTCGATACCTTCTTTTGAAACGGTATAGGCAATAGAGTTAATTTCACTCTTTGAATTATTAAATTCAGATTCTGTGTAGACGAATACATCAACAGATACAGATCGTCCCCACAGCAATTGGTTGGCCTCTTGCATACGCTCAATTCGGGATCGATCGGAGCTTTTTACTACGAGAAATAAATCATAGTCGCTATCAGCATGAGATTTCCCTATGGCTCGTGATCCAAACAAATAAATTTTTAAAGGCTGAAAATGGGCTTTTAATTTTGTAACAATTTCGACCAAACTTTTATCATTTTGAAGTTCTATTTGCATAACACCTTCACCATTTTAAACTGCCGGTCGGAAATTGCCTGTTGTTGGACATGGTGATCGCGGGAGGACTCGAACCTCCGACCTATTGCTTAGAAGGCAATTGCTCTATCCAACTGAGCTACGCGACCATTTTGGATTAACGATAAGCCAATGATATGCCTCAGGACTTTTAATTTGTCTATGGGTAATCGCCAATTTAAAGAATTTCCCTGAAAACCCTGAAATTTATGGAGGTTAGTTCTAATTTGCCCACAAAGCAGTCACTTTGCTCAAGGCAGGTGGTTTCCTCGGACAGCAAAAATTAGACGACTCGGTTGGAGGCATCCATTTTATCTTTTAATATACTTTTCTGAAGTGCGCTTCCTAAGGCCGTGCCGATCAGTACGATTTGCCAGATACCCAAGATCCAAACCAATATCAAAGGAATGGCCGCTAACGATCCGTAGAATTTATTCATGTAGAATGCTTTTTGAGCCACCAGCGTGAAACTTTTTTGCAGGATGGAAATGCAGATCGTAGAAAATGTCGCCGCCGCAAAAGCCACGCGTTTTAAAACGCGATCGGCCGGAAATAATTTATAAATGAAATATAAAAACACAAACATCGCTGCGCCATCCATCGCAATCGTGTAGTCGCGAGCAATGGGGCGAACCATATCTAGTGATCTTACCGCCACGTACACAGCGAGCATGCTTGGAAAAATGACGATTGCGAACCACACAACTAGAAAGCGTCGATAAATGGGACGAGATACATCGTTCGACCAAATTCTTTGAATTCCTTTTTCCATGTCACTAAAGAGTCGCCAAGACGTGTAGAATAAAACGATAACGGCCGTTGTCCCGATGGTTTGGGTTTGGACTTTTTCTAGTACTAAATGAATCCACTGCGAAACATCGTTACCCATCGCTTCTTTCACATAGCGCAGAAGAAAGCGTTCGATTCGAGGGATTAAGTAATCAATGCCGCCAATCATTTTAAACGACACCAACACGAGAGCCATAAACGGAATTAAACTTAAAATTGTAGTGAACGCTAGCGAACTGGCTATCCAGCGAATGTCGCCTTCACGTAATTTCCTAAAAACATCTTTAAAAATCTGACGCAATCGGCACCCTTCGACTGATATTAATCAGCTTAAAGTGTAACGCTGCTGAACGGCGAAATCACCATTCATTTCTTTGATCGAGGCTAAATCACAATAAGGGTCGTGCTCGAAAAAAAGGTACGCATTGTCTTTGGCTGCTTGACCAAGGTACTTAGCTTTTTCTTCGATCAGCACCAGTGGATTCAAGTCATAGCCCATTACCCAAGGCAAGCGAACATGTGAACTGGTCGGAACCACGTCACCACAATATATGACGGTCGTTTTTCCGTCCGTGATGTGCACCATTTGATGAGCTTGCGTGTGGCCATTAGAAATCCAAGTCGAAATACCAGGCGCGATTTCACTAGGGCCATCGAGCTGTATCAATACACCGGCATCAATCAGCGGTTGAACATTAGCTGCGTAATACGATGCTTTTTCGCGTACGTTTGGTTTCAATGCGATCTCGACGTTTTTCTTTTGGACATAATATTTAGCGTTGGGAAAGGTCGGAACTAGCTTGCCATTCTTGCTGGTGACACCGCCGCCAGCGTGATCGAAATGCAAATGAGTCAATATAACGATATCAATATTTTCGGGAGTTAGGCCCTGTTTCTGCAAAGACTGCTTAAGATTGGATCCGCCCACTTCGATTTTATAAAGCTCGGCAAATTTGTTTCCCAATTTTTCGCCGTACTTATCAACAAAGTCAGAACCATTTCCGCAATCAATCAGAATATTTTTTTTACCTTTAAGTAATAGTCCGCGCGCTTCCATACGAATTCTATTTTTATCATCCGCTGGGTTTGATTTTTCCCATAGAACTTTAGGAACGGTTCCAAACATCGCGCCACCATCAAGGCCAAATTCACCCGTCGGTACGGGGTGCAGTTCATAGTCACCAATTTTAATTTGAATAGGAGAGACATCCATACAGAACTCCTTTATGCGTCGAAATTTATAGCTTGATCATCCGCAAATGCATCAGGATTGATCGTTGTAACCCACTCTTTGTACGCTTTGTAAACTTGATCAATCGGTGACGGCGGAATCACGGGACCTACGTAAATTGTAAGTTTCCCTGGGTGAGCCCACGGTCGGCCTTTAGGCATCAGTTTAGTATTTCCATCTAAGAATAATAGTAAAATCGGTGTTTTCGTTTTTTCAGCAAATACTGAAACACCACGCTTGAACTCATGAATCTTTCCATCAGGTGTACGAGTGCCCTCGGGGAATAGAATCAGCCAAATGCGATCCATTGTGGTTAACATTCGCGTGATTAAATTTATCGCCTCGCCTTTGCGATCTTTGCGATCGATCGGAATAGCGCCCAAACAATGCTGCGAGAAAAATGTAAAAAATGCGTTAGAGAAAAAATAATCTTTCGCCGCAGCGATAAATAAATCGAGCCAATATTGCGACGGAATCGAAGCCGCGATCGATGTCGCATCCAAGTGACTACCGTGGTTGGAAATAATTAATAAGCGCGGGTGATTTTTATACAGAGAATGGTAATCACCAACCACTTTTAGGCGAATGTAAAATGTGAATACGACTTTTAGATAAATGGACCACGCAAAACGAAAGAACATGCTTGTCCAGTCGTGTGCTCGAGTAAAAAGCGGTAAATGTTTTAAGTAAGTCGGCAACTGAGTCCATTGCTCGTTATCGTATTTCCAGTCTCTCATTACTATTGTATCCAAACCATGACGTAATAATAAATCGGAGCGACAAATATAAGTCGATCGATTCGTTGTAAGAAATCGCCGCGCCCAATGATGAAAGGGCCAACAATTTTAACTCCGGCGTCGCGACGGACCACTGCCATCACCAGGTCTCCAAGTAATCCCCCCAAGGATGCGACTAGGCCAGATGTGTACCAGTACTTATCGCCTTGATCCGGTAACAACCAGCGCATAAATCCTGCTAAACCTAGCGTCAGTATAACAGAAACAACGGTAGATCCTAATGTTCGTTTCGGATCAATGCGTTTAAACAAACGAAAGCTTCTAAAATATCTAGAGATCGCCAAATTTGTGTTGTCGCAAAATTCTGTTAATACAACCAAGTACATGATTTGGTACAGACCCTTTTCTAAATTTAAGATCAAACCTAAATGCATGAACGACCAACCCAAAAAGATAAACGCAAGTAAAGTTATCGAAATGTATTGAATCATACGTTTGTAATTATCGCGCAACAGAGGAACAAAGCAGCTTACGCCTAGAACGATAATCGGTAGTTGGTTGTAAAGGGCTACTTGATTGTAATACGAACTGATGCCT
>CAZCHT010000224.1:0-5401 GCA_964498705.1 uncultured Bdellovibrio sp.
TAAAGTGGTTCCAAAGTGGTTTCTTTATTCACCTCGAAATGCCCTCTGAAAGGGCATACCAAGGCGTGCGTCGAAGGGGCACAAATACACTGTGTTTATAAACAAAAGCGCCTATCACGTGAATGATATGCGCTTTTCAATTTTTAAATTTATTCTTAAGAACGAATTGCTCTAGTATGTTACGTACAAACCTTGAGTGTCATTACATGACACCTGCTGGCCGTTTATAACCGCAGTGGTAGCTACTAACAAGCCATTGATATGGGTGATCTGACCCGAACCTTGAAGGTCTCCAATCGATGCATTCGTTAGCGTAAACAGAACCTGAACTCCATTACCCGAAGCGACAAGCTGCATGTTGCTTAAAAAGCCACCTGACGTCATCTGTCCGGGCTGATTATAATTAGTGATCTGATAGGTCCCTGCCGGCAATTGACATCCATAGCCGTTATAAGCGTAGGAACCTAATTGAATCGCCGAAGATACTGTCATCGAACCGTTGAAAACAACTGGGCCGACGTAGTTTTTAATAGTCGCGTAACCACCGTATGTGTACGTTAGTTGCTGGATTACAGCCTGGTCACCCATCATATTCCACTGAATTGCTAGCGAGCTAGCTCGTGAAATGGGTTGAGCCATTTGGGTTTGAGCAAAGTTGCATCCTGTGCAGGTTCCGATTATTCCGGCTTGCCCGATCGGTGCTGGCGTTGCGTAAACAGTGCCGGTGTCACTTTTCTTTTGGCAGGAAATTAAAACCGCAAAAGAGATTGCAATCAATCCTGCGAACTGGACAGTTTTGGCTCTCCAATTGCTTTTTGTAAAATAGTTTTTCGTTTCCATAACATCTCCTAAAAATTAGTTTCTTTCTTTTTATAAATTAAATGCGTTTACTTTCGACATTCCAGTGAATGTTCCTAGCTTTCTGTAACCTTCGCCTGTGCCTAGGGTTAAAGAACTCTTCTGCATAACTTCAGTAGATCGGCAATCATAAGGACCGGCATAGATGAACCAGCATTTGCGATATGGACTTTGTGTCGCTTGCGATTGTGCGAAGTTTTTAAAGTACACGGAACCACTTACGTAACCAGTGCCTTGGCCATCGCCTTGGTCTACTGTTTTATCGATAACTAGAACCACTGAACCTAGAGCATCTTGGAAAATTCCAGTAAACACGGTCTTACCGTCTTTTGAAAACCAGTAGTTATACGCCGATTCTGGAACGTCATTGTCTTTTAAACCGCTGATGTTTTGATTCTTATCTGCACTTGATTCAAAAGTACCAGTGAACGTTTGACCGTTATCTTCGTAGGAAATCTTAACTGATCCGGAAAACTTTAGAGTCGAGTCGACTTCTGTTAGATTCACCGAGATCTTGATGTTCTTTGGACTATTAATAGGATGAGTCCCTACATATGAGTTAAAGATCGAAAAGCTAACAGGTACGAAATCGACTGTGTCGCCGCCGCCATCTGATAATCCGCCGCCCGTGCCGCCACCATCCGGTGTGCCTGGGTCAACAGCTGGATTTGTCGTCACTGTAGTTTCTACAGGCGGAGTGGCCGTGTTTGTTTTTGAAGAACAACCGACACCAACCATCGACGCTAGAACTGCTAATAATAGTAACTGTTTTTTCATAATCTCCTCCTTCATTTTGAAGGGCTTTGTCTTAATACTGTGCGATTCACAGGCCACATTTAAGACTCATGCCAAGTCATCTATCTGTTTTGATTGTCGAAGGAATCTCATCATGAAACGAATTTCCAAAGTGTTGCTCCCTGCCAGAAAATGACCTTTTTTGCCGTCGTGTCTCGCTCTGATACAGCGCCAGAGATGGTCACATCGTCTAAAACTCTACATTAGAAATTAGTTTGCCTTTCGATTAGGATGCTCGTTTCGCATAAGGAAGTTCTGATATGAGATTTTGGCGTTTATCCACCGTAATGTTACTGACTGTCTTTGCTCAAATAGCTTCCGCTGATCCTAAGGCGTGCCTTGGATTCTACAAAGAACCCGCAGAGAAATACGCGCTCTGGTTAGAACAAAATTCGATACTAAGGCAAGCTTGGGTCAGCAAAGAGTCCGGCGATACTATTCGAAAACTGCATGAATCTGATAACTATTCCACTGTTTCTGATGTTGTTTTAAGCCTGAATTCCAAGCCTACAGCCATTAGCGCGGACAACAACACACTCGCTAGCTATGAACTGCGTTTTATGGGACTTAATAAGCCACAATCTCTGTTCCGAATCTCCTCAACCGGCCGCAAAGAAATTCTAGATACTACAGCCATCAAGCAAGACGGGTCGTTCTCGCTGTTACAAGTTTATGCGACTCCGAAAGATAGCCATGTGATTTTAACAGCGACGGACAATGGCAATACCGATATTTTTCAAATGTATGTTTATGATTTGAAGGCTAAAAAAGTGGTTGAGCACTTTCAAATGGATGGTCAACAGATCGCCTGGAAGAATGACAACGAGTTTTTCTTCGTAAATGCAGAGAAAAAACTGCGCGGCGAAAAGGGCCCGTCCCTTTCCACTTACAATTTGAAAACCGGTGCTGTCAGTGTTGTAAAAAATGAAACCCTTATGTTCGTGGATAAAGATGCGTACGTGAAGTTCGAAAACAATCACGCGCATTTGTTAATCAAAGGTAAGCAAAAAGTATTTTTACCAAAATCATTTTTTAATACCGATATTGAAATTGCCGGTTTATCTGTGCGTGATAACGGTGATACAATGATTTTTGCGAACGATTCTTGGAATAATCAAGGCAAAGTTCTGCGCCACAGTCGTAAAAACGGGAAAAGCCATTGGGATGTTGTTTATCAAACCGCAAAAGATTCTGTGATCGAATCTGTTGAATTTAACGAAGACCACATCGCAGTGAACACTTTTTGGGGCCCAACGATCGTGACTAAAATTTTGGACTACTCGGGCAAAGAAATCGCCTCGGTCCCTGCCCCATCTTGCTGTTTGAAAAACGCGGTTAAATTTAAATCTGATAGCGATATCGTAGACGTTGTTGTCAGCAGCCACTTCAAACAAGGGGTAACATTTAAATACTCACTCAAAGAAAAACGCTATCTTGATCCAACACTTGAAAATCAAATGATGAGTTTTAATGGCGTTGACTTTACCAGCGCCATTCACTGGGCGACCAGCAAAGATGGAACTAGAATTCCGGTCAGATTAACCTACCGAAAAGATCTAAAACGCGATGGAAAAAATGGCTTGTTGATCTATGGTTATGGCGGCTTTATGTCGGCGGGTTACATGAATTCATTCAATGCTAAGATGGATGCGCATTTTATTAAAAATGGCGGCATCATTGCGGGACCGGCATTGCGCGGTGGCAACGAATTCGGAAAGAAATGGCATGAATCAGCGATGTTCGAAAACAAACATAGAACCATGGAAGATTTTGTAGCTACTGCAAAACTAGTTCACGCGATGGAATTATCATCACCAGCGATTACAGCGATCCAAGGTTGGTCGAATGGTGGCTTCCTTGTGTCGGCTACTGGACTATTATATCCTGATGTCATTGGCATCGTAGTGTCGGGTAACGGTGTGAATGATCAACTACGCAAAGAAGTTCTAGATGCACAGTTTGGCGAAGGCTGGGCCTTTGAATACGGCGACAGCCGCAAAGCCGACGTATTGGCCTATTTAAAACAATGGAGCCCGGTATTCCGCGCGCAAATGCCTTTGCCAACACCGCACATGCTGTTCATGAACGGCCGCATGGATTCGCGCGTGAATATGGCGCATTCAGCGAAAATCGCTTTTGCTTTGAAACATCATTCTACCACGCCAGAGAATGTGAATTTTGTATCGCTTCCTAACTCGGGCCATTTTATGACGACGGTTACTTATCAAAATACGATCGCTTGGAAAGCTCAGACACTGATCTGGACGTTTTTGTTTGATAAGATGGGAATGAGAGCTTTACACTAGCTCAACAGAATTTAGGGTGCTTCGCTGGTGTCGATTTGCAGAATGCCAACGGGCTCGCCCATGAATTTATTCGCAATGGCCAATTTCTGAGTGAACTCAAGTCCCTGAAATACATTGGCCAAAGTCGCTTCGACCCGAATCGGATCTATTTCCAAATTTTTAAACTTAAAAAAACATTTTATTGTTTTCCAGGCGCCATAGCACAATGCAGAGCCCGATGCAGAAACAAATAGAGAGGTTTTCTCTTTAGCATCAATCACAGTGTGACGTTTAAAAATTAAAACCTTTGATACACCCGTCAATTCTACAGGCAATTCGAATTGGATAACAGGTTGTTTTGAATTTGGTTCGATCACTTTGTAGTTAGTAACTTTGAATTGTGCGGCTTCGATTAGATTTTGATCAGATGTCGGGACCACATAGATTCCTGATAAATTAATTTCTTCGGCTTGAACATAAACTGCGGCCAATATTACAAAAACAACTAATTTAAATACTGATAACATAACTAACACCTCTGCCCTGTCCTAGTCGGGTTATTTTATTTTGTAAATGCAATTCACGCAGGTCTCTAAATAAAGTCATCCGCGACATTTTCTTCAATTTTAAAAGACCGCCAATGGTGACCGGCTCGGAAGAGTTTGAAATAGTTTCCAAAATTTGAAGCTGACGAAATGTCAGTTTTCCGTCTGTCAGAAATTTCCTTTGCGGTGACAATGTGGCCACTCTATTTTCCCACCGCGACGACAAGTCGCTCAGCAATAGAGGCTGATCCAACTGATAAATGCCATCACTGACGGTGATTTTTAAAAGGATTTGTTCTAGATACTTACGTGCTCGCTGAATCAACGTCATCAGCATCGGATCATGAGTCAGTGGATCGTAGGTGTATCCCCAGATTAGCTCGACCAATTGTTCTTTTGATAACGGTTCGATGCTCAGACGTCCTATTAATTTTTGTACAAGTGTCGTCGGCTCTTCAATAAATACCCAATTTTGATTTGTTAAATACAGCGCTCGATTTTGAGCGAATCCCAATATCAGAACCCGTTTGAATTGGTGAGCACGAATAAGCGTGTGATCTAAACTATCATGAAAGTGAATCCAGCGATGATGACGAGTTAATTGACGAACGGCTTCAGGGCTGCCCGACTGATAGTACTCGTTAATCATGTTGCCAATTTTATCTTGGGACTGAGATACCGTCGAAGTTCTTTTGATACGCATCAGATGGCTTGTTGACTGATTACTGCCTGTGATTTTCTGCCAAAATTTTAACTGCGACAAAATTTGGTCGGCCCGTTCTGGATTTCTTTCTTTAAGAATCTTATAGCGCAGGCCGTAGATCTGCGATAGCAGCAGAATATCATTCTTTAACGACAGGGCTTCTTCAATTTTGGCGAGCTCAAGTAAAGCCGCTTCGTAATGGAATCGCAGAAATT
>CAZCHT010000225.1:0-5355 GCA_964498705.1 uncultured Bdellovibrio sp.
GCTATAGCTGCCACAAAACTCAAGAGCATAACTAAACCTATTTTCATTCTATTCTCCCCCGGGATGGATATTTAATTTCCAGGACGCTTTTCGCCCTCGCCCAAATAGAAACGCGATACGATATCGTTGTCAAACAAAGTACGTAGCATTTGTCCAATATATTCACTAGCCAACATATCTCGGCTTATAAATTGGCTATACCAAAGGTTTATCGGTGGCTGCTCGCTGCGGAGTAAAAACTCGGATCGGGCCGAATACTCCACAAGGTCGTTGATCAACTCGCGTTTAGGTATTTTATCAAAATGATTTTTATATCCGCCAGACAATGCCTGCGCTAATAAGCGATGAGCTAAGTTAAACACAGAAAAACTAAAAGTGGCCGTTTCATTTGTCATTGGTTTTGGATTGCCCGCAAAAACAACCGGACCATTCCTAAAGTAGGATTCAGACAAGTTTTGAACCGACGACAAATCTTGCTTTGCCGGCAGAACTGCATCGACCAAATCTTTTCCTGAAACACCAACAACTTCGCCCAAGTAAAACCACTTTTCAGCTGGACTCGAGTTTCCTCCCGAAACATCTCTCAGCTGATTGCCCAAGTGCACAGACAACTTCAGTGAATATTCGATCAGATCTGACTCTTTTAATGATTTTAATTCTGCTCGAATCTGATCTAGTGATTTTGCCGCCGAGTCTGAACGGTGCGATTTTAAAAATTGCGCGTTAGCCATTTGCGCGTCTGGCAACATGATAGAAAGGGCTTCCGTGAGCCAATACTCTCGACGTTTAAAACCAGAACTGTAATCAGCGATGGTGGTTTTGTTTATACTCGCGCGCAGCGCTTTGGTTCCTTCAGTAAATCTAAGGAAGGCCACAAAATGGTAAATGTCATGGACGGCATCTAGCATAGGAAACATCCCTTGCTTCATGCCCTCCATCATCGCTGAAAACGGCAAATTAAATTGCACATCGCTGGAAAGAATTTTCCAGTCCGCATCCAAACTATTTATATCTTCTTTTAATGGATCAACAAACCGATATTCTTTGCTTGGAGTCTGAACGCCATTTTTAGACACAGAGATGTCGCGGTAAAACACCATGGCCGGCACAAAAAACGAGGACTCATCAATACCTAGTTCCTCTAAAGCTTTTTTATAATTTCTGGCCAAGGTCAGCCAATCAGGAGATTGCGACGGTTCATCAGAACCGGACCATTTAAAACCTAATTTCTGAGTCCAATATAACTTTTCTTTTGATTCGCTCTGGTCCCGAATCAAAAACTGATAGGTCGACAGGTTATCTCCTCCGCCAAAAGGAAGTCCAAATTCAATTTTTATCAAATCTCGAAATCTAAGGGAAAAATCGTCTATTTGTTTTTGAATTTTCGAATGAAACAAAGTCTTTGGGACCAGTTCTATTGTTCGCGCACCACGGGAAACACCGCGAGTTAACGTAGCTGGTGCTGACACCAACAATTTGGGTTGATAAATTTGGACGCACTGAACTCGCGCCAAAGCTTCCAATACAAGTCGTCGATGTGCCGTTTTGGGGCTGACCTGTGTCGCATAGGACGACAATGTAAAAAGCAATAGTAGGCTTAAGAGGTTTACAGTCTTCATACAAAAATAGAAAAGCAGGAACCAAGCCACCATCTCTAGCTTTTTCATCTTGTCTAAACGAGTTAGGACCTTCGCTTCGTCCAGCAAAATTTTTCTTCACATGACAATCAAATTTTCTTATGACGAAATTAAAACTCACAAGAAGAAGGAGGTTCTATGAATACTACAAAGACTTATAAGTTTGGTGACTACACATTCAAAACTTATTGGAAAACAGCTGGCGAAGGCTGGGAAGTAGGTTTAACGTGCGGGAATAAAGTTTACTTCGTTGGTAACTTTATCCGTGAAAAAGAAGCTAAAAAATGGTGGGCGTATTTCAATAAATATGTAACTCATTTTTTCCGTAAATATGAATACTATGCTGATGCACCTAAAGATTTCTATGGTCAGTTTATGGGAACATTCGTATACCGTGAATACTATAACTTCTTATTTGAATTATTCGATGGCTACACTGGTCACTACGAAAAAGAAAATGCGAAGTTTTTCAAAAAATACGAGAAATTTGCTAGACTGTACGCTGCTTAAACCAAAGGGACCCACGGGTCCCTTTTTTTATGTAGAAACTTAAATTCAATCTGATAATACGATAAGAGCTCTCGAACTCATCAGACAACCGAAAAGACTGGCACATCTAAAAACGAAAGGCGAGGTCTGGAGCTTCGCCGTTCTTTCCGAGCGTCGGCCAAGCGGGCAAACTGTCACACTGGCAGGCTGTTCCTGGTTCTGGCGAAAGGTTTGCTGGAGTGGTCGCTATGCTTGAAAATTTTAGGTCTTATCAGAATTCGATTATTTTTTATCATGAATGCGAACAGATTAAATGCGCTAAACATCTTCGTGATCAATTGAATCGGGCAGCAAGTTCGATTGCGTTGAATCTTTCTGAAGGCAGCTCACAGCCAACTTCAGCGAATAGAAGACGATTTTATCATATAGCCCTCGGATCAACCCGAGAGTGTCAGACGATACTAGATCTTGCAAAAATACCAAAAGAATCAAATTTGTCCAAGAGGCTCGATCAACTAGCTGCCCAAATATACAAACTCTGCAAAAATCAGAATTCCTAACCTGTTTCCGCCAACAGGGCCAGGAACTGATTGACCGTTTGCCAGCATGCCCGCTTGACCGTCAAAATCCCCAACCTAATTTTTACTTCTCTATCAGGAGTTCCTGAACATTACCGACCGAAAAATGCCGGAAATAACTCCCGCATTGAAGAAAATTGATTCTAAAAAATAATGGCCAATATCTCCAGTTGTCTCAATAGATCGAAACTTCTTATAGAGAAGTGTCAAATCGAATTTATGTTTCTACAAATTCATTTTAAATATCGCGCCCGACTTTTCTAAAACAGGCTTTGGTTGTCATCAAATTATTAAACTCTGAATCTGGTTTTTCACACTCAGCATTTCTAAAATCTTTCAGCACCTTAAGCATCTCTTGAAAATGCAAGCTGTGCTTCTTCTGCGAATAAAATGATTCTTCTATCGGAAACAAATACGCTTCCAAAATGTGGCTAGTATCTTCAAATTGAATCACAGTTTTCAATGATGAATACGGCATATGTGTTGGCATGCGATCTTTCAAAAAACCAATATAGCGAAACGCCTTAGCTAATAACGTTTTCATATTTATTTTCCATGAATCGACAAATTGGTAATTATCCATAATAGTCCAATTATAGATACTTTGAATAATCGCATCCTGCATTCTGATTTTTCTTAGCAACGGAATTGTATCAGACTCTTCATATTTGCCAAGGTAGCGATACTCGGACAGCAAATCAAATCTTGAATCAAATTCAATATCTCCGGGAGCAAATATCTCGGTAGATTCAATACCCATGTTTTTCAAGAACGGTGTCGATTTAAACTTTGTCGTCATCGATTTATTTTCTGGTAGCAACACTTTCGAATTTGAAGCTGTCAGGTACGCATTTTCGATCAATTCTGCACAGAAAATGGTATCCGCATCCAGCGAGCTCATTTTGAAATCGTAGGGGATATTGTAACCGTGCTTTGAAATAAAGCTATTGGCCAAATCAAATGCAGCTCTGCCCGCTTTGCTGGCTGTGTCCGCATCATGAAATCGGAAATGAACAACACGAGCTTCTTTTTGTTTTAGCCAGGTTTCAAATGGACTGATCTTTGTTCCGTAGGGAATCAATGCTTCCACAATTACTTTTTCATTTTTATCGTTCAATCCTAGAATAGCAAGATGACTGAACTGAAGCTCTGTATCACCAATACGAGCGATCATTCCGCTCACATAGCTTTTACCGCGAATAAGAAACAAATCGCCTATTTGGAAGTCGACTTTATCCACATTCTTCATCAACTGGGGAAACTCACCAGTCAGAACATCATTACTAAATTGCGTCACTTTCTTGCGTTCGATAAGCCATTCGATCAGCATATCTTCCATGAACCGCACATAACGTGTTGAGCGTTTAATATTTTGCAGGCAATCGAAGGTCAACGTTCCTTGTCGAGAAAGTTCCTTTTGTTTTTTCCTAACCATTAACTGGACACGAAACAATAGTTTTAATGTATCAGAGCCCTTTTCTTCTAGCTCAGCAATTTCTTTTTCTGTTTGCGGAAAAAAACTATCACTTTTCAATCGATCAATTTTATCCAATTTATCGGAAATAAATTCAACACACTTGTCAGGAGCTTTTAGATTCGAATCGATTTGATTGATACTCTTTGCTACTTCATTTACAAAATTCAATGGTTTTAAAATCATCGAATTAATTTCGGTTTGTGAATCATTCGCCCAAAGCAAAGTCGGCACAAAAAACAGAATAGATATTAATAAAAGTTTCATATTTAGCTTCATATTTACATATAATCAGAATGGAATTCTATTTTAGCAAGGCTTATTCTTTAGCGACAGGACTACTGGCTCTTAACGATCAAAATATCAGCTAAAACAACCAGAGCAATGCCGATCAATTGCCAAATAGACATAACCTCTGAGAAGAATAGAAATGCCAACAGAGTCGCTGTTATAGGTTCAATCATCACTAGGATACTTGCTTGCGGCCCCGGAATTCTTTGCAATCCTGCTAAGAATAAACTTAGCGGAGCGATCGTTCCGATAACACTTAATCCCAAAAATAATTTAAAATGTAAAAACTCAGGCCCAACAAAATCATTCAAAGTCGGATGATGAATCAACGCCAATGAAATTCCTGCTGCCAGCATCACGTAAAAACTAGACGTCAGAGGATGAATATTTTTTTGAAATCTATCAGAAAGAATTACATAAGTAGCATACGCAACCGCCGCACCTAGCGCCGCGTATACCCCGAGCGCATTTTTAATTTCAAACTCGTCTTTTAAAAGTAAAAACATTCCGGACAGAGCAATCAGCAAAGCAACGCCTGTTCGCTTTTCAAATGGATGTTTTAGAAACAGCACGGAACCCAAAAATACAAACACGGGAAATGTAAACAATAGCATCGCGCTGATTCCGACGCTCAAATAACGAAATGAAATAAAATAGAAACTAGAAAAAACGGCATAGCCTAGAACACCCAACAAAATGCAGGTGAAAAACTGAGTTCTAGACACTCTAAACAAATTCACATTTTTTGTGAGTTTAAGACCTAGAAATGCTATCCCCAGCACAACAGAAGCAAACAAGAACCGAATAGATAAAACAGCCCCGACATCAAGACCCGTCTTAATAAATAATTTGCCGAAGATCCCTAGACTTCCAAAACAGATTCCAG
>CAZCHT010000226.1:0-5241 GCA_964498705.1 uncultured Bdellovibrio sp.
TATATCATGGCTTTCCAGGAAGGAAAAATTAAGCGCGGCCAGCTAATTCTATTAGCCGCATTTGGCGCCGGCTTAACATCAGGCAGCTTACTACTTAGATTCTAAAAAAGGACTTTACGGTGGTTTTATTATTTCCAGGACAAGGTAGCCAGGCTCCTAAAATGGGCAGCTACCTTTTTGAAAATTTCCCGACTTTCAAAAACACAATCACTGAAGCCTCTGAAGCTATCAGTTTAGATTTGAAAAAACTAATCTACGAAGACACAGAAGCCGACTTGGCATTAACAGCTAATACTCAGCCAGCTTTACTTAGCGTTTCTGTTGGAACATTCCGTGTTCTTAAAGAACAAGCTCCTTTAAAAATTGAAGCGGCGGCTGGACATTCTATCGGCGAATACGCAGCACTCGTCACAGCCGGCGTGATGGATTTCGCAACCGCAATGAAAGCGGTACGACTTCGCGGCGAAGCGATGCAGTCCGCAGTTCCTGTTGGCGAAGGCGGCATGGTAGCTGTTCTTGGCTTAGAGCCAGATCAAGTCACTTGGTTATGCGAATGGGCCGAAAAAGAATCAGGCTTTAAACCACTGTCCCCGGCTAATTTTAACAGTCCTGGGCAAATTGTAATCAGCGGTTCCATGAAATGTATCGACTGGTTGAAAACAAACTTCAAAGCGGAATTAATTCCGGGCTCACCAAAACGCGCCAAATTAATTCCTTTGAATGTATCCGCACCCTTCCATTGTAGCATGATGAAACCGGCTCAAGAAAAAATGAATCAATTCTTGAGTGGAGTTACATTCAACAAGCCGCAATTTCCAATCATCCAAAATTTCAGTGCACAATTAGTTGATAACCCAACTGAACTAAAACAAAACTTAGTTCAACAAGTTTCTGCTCCCGTGCTATGGACTCAAACGATGAAGCTTATGGAGACAAAATCATGGCTCACTGGTATTGAATGTGGCCACGGTTCTGTTGTGAAAGGATTATTCAAGAAAATGGAAAATCCAAATTTCAAAATCTTAAGCTCACAAACTAAAGAAGATTTAGATTTAATTAAAACTCAAAACTAAGGACGTAGGACATGTTGTCTGGTAAAAAAATTCTAGTTACGGGCGGCAGCCGCGGCATCGGTGCTGAAATCGTAAAATCCCTAGCCGCTGCCGGTGCTCAAGTGGCTTTCACTTATAGCTCAAATCAAGACTCTGCTAAAAAAATTCTAGAATCACTTCCTGGCGAGGGTCATCGAATCCTAGCTATGAATGTAGCTGATGAAGCCTCTGTAAACTCGGCCCTTGAGACATTGATGGCCGACTGGAAAGAATTCGATGGTCTAGTTAACAACGCCGGCATCACTAAAGATGGTTTATTAATGCGCATGAAATCAGAAGATTTCGATTCTGTGATCAACACAAATTTAAAAGGCACATTCTACTTAACTAAAGCGATAACAAAAATCATGATGAAAGCCCGCAAAGGTTCTGTTGTTCAGATCACAAGTGTTATTGGGCAGACAGGAAATGCCGGACAAGCCAACTACGCGGCATCAAAAGCAGCGGTTGTAGCATTCTCGAAATCAGTGGCTTTAGAATTAGGTTCTCGTGGTGTTCGCGTAAATTGTGTGGCACCGGGCTTTATCGAAACCGATATGACAGAAGTGCTCTCTGATGATGTGAAACAGAAGATTATGGACAAGATCCCTTTACAACGTATGGGATCGTCTAAAGACGTAGCTGACGCTGTAAAATTTCTACTAAGTGACCAAAGTGCTTACATCACAGGCCACACCTTAAGCGTTAATGGCGGAATGTTTATGGAGTAAAAACTTAGGCGTTTTTTTTCCTTGCGCAAACGCCTATTTAGTTTATTTTGATTACGTTTATAAAATTAATAGAGCTAACCATTTCTAACATTAAAAAAGAGAGGATTACTATGGATTTACAAAAGGAGTCTACAATGTCATTAAGTCCAAAAATTAAAGATATCATCGTTGAGCAATTAAGCGTTGATCCTGAAAAAGTTAAACCAGAAGCTTCATTCATCGACGACTTAGGCGCAGACAGCTTAGATATCGTTGAACTTGTAATGGCAATGGAAGAAGAATTCGACATCGAAATCCCAGATGAAGATGCTGAAAAATTAAAAACAGTACAAGATGTTACAAAGTACTTAGAGACTAAAGGCAAAATTTAATTTTATGCCTACCAATTTCGAGAGACCGTCACAGCCACAACGTCGAGTTGTGGTGACTGGGATTGGGCTTGTAAGCCCGCTAGGAAACACCCTAGAAGAGTCATGGAAAGCGTTATTGAAAGGTCAAAGCGGCATCACTCAAATTACAAAATTTGATACGACTGCTTTTTCAACTAAAATAGCTGGCGAAGTAAAAGGGTTTAACCCCGATCTTTACATCGACAAAAAAGAACAAAAGAAAATGGATACATTTATCCATTATTCTATGGCTTGCTCCCAAATGGCCCTCGAAATGGCTAATATAAAATTGACTGAAGAACAGCTCCTGCAAACAGGAGCGTTCATTGGTGTCGGTATCGGTGGTCTTCCGATGATCGAAGAACAATTAGGGAAATTAATCGCGCGGGGACCAAACCGCATTTCTCCATTTTTCATCCCTGGCGTAATCACGAACTTGGCAGCCGGACAAGTATCAATCAAACACGGACTTAAAGGTCCAAGCTATGCAATCACTAGTGCCTGTGCGACAGGTGTTCATTCTATCGGTGAAGCATTTAATTACATTCGGTACGGCCGCGCTGACTATATGTTAGCTGGCGGCGTAGAAGCGACTGTGTGTCCTTCCGCTATTGGCGGATTCTCTGCAATGAGAGCCATGTCAGAACGCAACGATACTCCTGAAAAGGCATCGCGCCCATTTGATAAAGACCGTGATGGTTTTGTTCTAGGTGAAGGCGGAGCCGTATTATTTTTAGAAACACTAGAGAGCGCAACGAAACGTGGCGCTCAAATATTATGTGAAGTGACTGGTTACGGCGCCACATCGGATGCGTACCATTTCACTAGTCCAGCTCCTGAAGGTGAAGGCGGTCGTCGCGCCATGGCGGCAGCGGTTAAAGACGCTGGTCTTAAACCAGAAGACATCAAACACATCAACGCGCATGCAACGTCGACTCCGATTGGTGACGGTTTAGAAACCAGAGCGATGAAAAACTTGTTTGGTGATCACGCAAAAAACTTATGGGTATCTGGAACTAAGTCTATGACGGGCCATTTACTAGGTGCTGCGGGTGCAATTGAAAGCGCATGGACTATCTTAGCTCTTCGCGATCAAATTGTTCCTCCTACAATCAATTTAGAAAATCCAAGTGAAGATTGCGATTTAGATTATGTTCCTAATCAAGCACGTGATGGAAAATTCAAGCACGCCTTGAACAACAGCTTTGGCTTTGGCGGAACTAATGGTTCAATCATCTTTTCAAAATTAGAGTAGACTATGAAAATATACATTGGTTCAGATCACGGCGGCTTCGACTTAAAACAAGAGCTGCTTGGATCTTTACCTTCGTTAGGCCAATCAACAGGTCAGCTTTTTGAATTCAAAGACTTAGGCTGTTACACTAATGAATCGGTTAATTACCCAGACCTTGCCAAACTCGTCTGCGAAAGCATTCTAGACGATTACAAAAAGCATCCTCATTTTACCGCTAGTGAAGATGCACTATCAATGGGCTCCGTCGGAATTCTATTTTGCGGCTCTGGCCAAGGCATGGCGATGAAAGCTAATAAATATCAACAAATTCGCGCCGGGCTTTGCTGGAATTCTGAAATAACAACTCTAGCGCGGGAACATAACAATGCGAATATTTTATGTTTGCCTGGTCGTTACATCAATTCCCCTGTGGCTCTAGAGATGATAAGGATATTTCTAACGACCCCATTTGCAAAGGGTCGCCACTCGATTCGCGTCGATAAAATAGCTAATACCTAAAAAATACCCCAGGAGGCCGCCATGTTGAAATCTTCACTGAAACAAGCAGATGAAGCGATTTTTAATTTGATTGGAAAAGAATCCATTCGTCAGCAAGAAGGCCTAGAGATGATCGCATCGGAAAATTATACGTCCGCAGCTGTGATGGAAGCTCAAGGTTCAATTCTGACAAACAAATACGCAGAAGGATATCCGAACAAACGTTATTACGGTGGTTGTGAATTTGTTGACGGGATTGAACAACTAGCGATTGATCGCGCTAAGCAACTTTTCAATGCATCGTACGTCAACGTACAACCTCATGCTGGTTCGCAAGCGAACATGGCTGTATACTTAGCCGCGCTTAAAGCCGGCGACACTATTTTAGGAATGGACCTATCGCACGGTGGACATTTAACACACGGAAGTCCAGTTAACTTTTCAGGGTTACTATTCCACGCGACCTCTTACAAGTTGGATCCAAACACGGGCGTACTTAATTACGACGAGATTGCAAAGTCAGCAAAAGAACATAAACCGAAAATGATCATAGCGGGCTACAGCGCGTATCCTCGCTTTTTAGATTTCGCCAAATTTAAAGAGATCGCTGATTCTGTAGGTGCGACATTACTAGTCGATATGGCTCATTTTGCAGGTCTAGTGGCTTCAGGCCATCACCCGTCACCGATGCCATACGCAGACTACGTAACAACGACGACGCACAAAACCTTGCGTGGCCCTCGTGGTGGCATGATTTTAACAAACAGCGAAGAGCGCGCAAAATCAATGAACTCAAGAATTTTTCCAGGAATCCAAGGCGGACCTCTTGAGCACGTAATTGCGGGCAAAGCCGTATGTTTCGGCGAAGCACTTAAACCAGAATTCAAAACGTATATCGAAAACGTATTAGTTAATGCAAAAACGTTAGCTGAAGAATTAAAACGCAACGGATTTAAACTAGTTACCGGTGGAACTGAAAACCACTTGTTACTACTAGACCTAAGCGAATCAGCGGTAACCGGCAAAGCCGCAGAAATCGCACTCGATGAAGCCGGCATCACCGTAAACAAAAACACCGTACCCAACGAAAAACGCTCGCCATTCGTAACCTCAGGAATCCGCATCGGAACCCCAGCTCTTACAACGCGAGGAATGAAAGCCACCGAAATGAAAAAAATCGCTGGCTGGATAACAACAGTTCTAAACAACGTCGAAGACGCGGCCGCGAAAGCCAAAGTCCACAACGAAGTAAAAGAACTCTGCAAACAATTCCCTCTTCCTTATTAATCTAAAGGTGT
>CAZCHT010000227.1:0-5144 GCA_964498705.1 uncultured Bdellovibrio sp.
GACAGAAGAACTTGTAAAGGGAGTATCGTTTCTTGAAATCAATGACATCGGTGATATCGATCCATTGATTGAAAGCGCGGACTTTGATGCTGACAAATATGATGGCTATCAGTTCTATCGCGCTAAGTACTACCTAGAAAAAGGTAACTTAACGGAAGTTGAAGCCGCACTCGCTTTGATTCCAGAGAAATCAGAATTCTATCCAGAATCTAGATTCATCGCCGGCCTTTCAAAATATCGTCAGGGAAAAGTTTCAGAATCCGAAGCTTACATTGATGAAGTTTTAAAAAACAAACAGTCTTTGCCGTCGATCCAAACTTTGGCGTCCTTGACGCTAGCTCGTATTAAATTTCAAAAACAAGACTACAAAGAGGCCCAGAAGCTTTACTTAGCCGTTGATAAAGACCATCCTCTTTGGTTGCAAGCGATGGTTGAGTTAGCATGGACAGAGATTCTGAATAGCGATTATGAAGGCGCAGCGGGAAACATGTTCTCGCTACATACAGATTTCTTCAAAAATGCGTACAACCCGGAATCCTATGTGGTTCGTACCGTGAGCTACTTAAACCTATGCCAATTTGGCGATAGCCTGCAGGTTTTAACGGCTCTAGGCCGAAAATATGCGCCCTATTATGGACGCATTGAAACCTATGTATCACAAAGGAAAGATCCCGCTGACTACTATCAGACCGTTCGCTCATGGTTGAAAAACCCAGATCAGAAAGATGTTGATGGCGTTCCTCGCTCGTTCATTATTGAACTAGCTCGTCACCCGTCATTTATTACAGTGCAAAAAGACATTAATCGTTTAGAAGACGAGATCACTGCGTTTAACCAAGTGACATTAAGTTTGATCCAACGTGAAAAAGATTTGATCAAAAAACAAGGTACTTTAAGCCAAGATTTAGCAAACGTACGCGCGGGACAATTAGATCCTAAGAAAAATAAAGATATCCTCAAGGGGGAAGAGCAAAACATATTGAAAAAACTGCAAAGTTTTAAATACCAACAGCAAGGTGTAAAGACGGCTCGTGATACCGTAAAAAATATCCGCGATCTTTCGTTCGCTCGAATTGATAAGGACAAATCAAAACACCGCGCACGTGCCGGTATAGTTTTGAAAGATCGTCTGACTCAATTAACTGGCGATCTTAAAGATTTATTAGATCAAAATGAATTACTACAATACGAAGTCTACTCAGGTGCTGGAGAACATTTACGCTTCCAAGCGGTCAGCCAAGATGTTAAAGGCGACGATCCTAAAGCACGGGAGTTAGCTCAAGCTCAGTTAGCAAAAGAAAAAGACAAGAAAGTAAAATGGAACTTTCAAGGTGAAATTTGGGAAGACGAAATTGGCCATTTCCGCTCGTCTTTGAAAAATGTCTGTGCACAGGAAGGAAACTAATATGAAACGGATATCACTTTTATTATTATTAACAGCGACAGTGTCATTTGCGAAACCAAACAGCGCCGATACATTGGCTAAAATTAAATCGAACATCGACAACGCCAAACTAAATTTGGATGATTATAAGAAAAACCTAAGCATGGTTGAAAAAAATATCCAAGAGGTCAACAAAGCAAAAAAAGAAGTCGATGATCAAAAAGCATTGGTGAGTAAGTCATTGAAAGAAAACCAAGCTTCCATGAAAAAAGTTGAAACCAACGAAAAAGAACTTCAAAATCTATTGAACGACGAGAAAAACAAACTCGCTCAAGAAGACAAGAAGATCAAAGAATTGGAAGACTTGATCGCCAAAATCAAACAGAACCAAATCAAACGAAACGAAAACATTAAAGACTACGAAACTCAGTCGACTCAAATCACGGAAGAGAAAAAGCAATGGACGACCCGTATTCAAGGTCTAAAGGACCAAGAAAAGCAAGTTGCCGACAAAATCAAATCCGTGTCGACTCAAGCCAACGAATGGAAAAACAAAAAAATCGGTTATGAAGGTGAAATCACCCGTTGGAACAAAGAAATCGATAAGCAGCAAAAGACTTACGACAACTTTAAAAACATGGCCGAAGTCAAAGAGTAACCAAAAGGTGCCAGGTCCTAAAATTACTGCCAAGAGCTCAACTCTTGGCATTTTTCGTTTAAAACCCCCACGAACCCACAATAAAATGGTTTCCATCATATTTTGGACTTTTATAACCTGGCACTTTAAGAGCCAAATCAAGCGCCTCAGCACATTTTGGTATTTTTAGGACCTGGCACCTTATTGAAAGAATAGTTTCTGTTAGCAATAAAGCCTAAGTCGTCTCTGGTTTTTCTATTTTTCCATTTGGATATTTTGCAAACCGTTCGATTTTGGCTCCGTGAGTTTGATCGTGTTGAGACCACGGCCATCCTCCAAATTGAGTCTGTTGATACTCCATCATTGTTTGACGAATCTCTGCTTGGGAATTCATTACGAAGGGTCCGTACTGAACTACGGGTTCACCGATTGATTTTGATTGTAGCATTAGAACTTCGGCGACTGAGTTTTTCGCTTTAATTGCTATCGATTGAGATGCGTCGACTATCAATCCCGATTTCGCTGGAATATCTTTGTCATTGAAGGTGGCGTCTTTGCCTTCGAATAAATATAATGTTCGCGATGTATCTGAGTTCGTTGCGGGAATTTCAAACTGCCCACCTGGTTCAATTTTTAGCAACCAAATTGCCGTATCGCTTTCTGGCTGACTAGCCCAGCTGTCTGGCGGCGGAGGCAACGCTTTCGTTCCTTCATAGGTCCCTGCAATAACACTTAACTTTACTTTTTTATTATCTAATTCTAGCACCGGAATTTTTTCATTCCAGAACATTGTGAAATGCGGCGGCGCCATTTTACTTTTCTTTGGAAGATTCAACCAAATTTGAAAAAGTTCCATCGTATTGTCTTGATCTTGTTTTAATAGAGGAAACATCTCTGAGTGCTGAACGCCACTCCCCGCGGTCATCCACTGCACATCACCCTGACCATAGCGTCCTGCCGCTCCTAATGAATCCGCGTGATCCACGTACCCTTTGCGAACAATTGTGATTGTTTCAAAACCACGATGAGGATGCACCGGAAATCCTGGGACCACCTCGCCATGGTACATACGGAAACCATCCTTACCGGCAAAGTCTTGGCCCATATCACGTCCAGCTAACAATGCTTTATCTGGCCCAAAATTAGGATTACCTTTTGGATAAAAATCATAGTGATGAACGCAGAACAAAAAAGGCTCTTGAGTTTGCCACTGGAAATCTAAAGTAAATTGTTGTTTGATCATATTTTGCTCCTGTTCGGATTTTTCCTGCCAGCGCATTACGGCCGCCCCAGCACCGACGAGTCCCAACGCTGATAGAATCAACCGCCGCGATAGTATTTTCACTTTACGCCTAGTTTACGAGTAATTTTACCAATCACTTTCGCAAATGTATTTTCGTACTCTTCTAATCTTAGCGCTTTGGATAGCAAAATAAAAATGACTCCCGATAAAGCTATGCAGAAAAACAAAGTTCCGGCTTTAGCAACCGAATTCCAGTGATCAGCCAATGCGTGTTTTAACACAGGATGAATTTGCAGAACCAATCCCATCACCGCACAAATAATTGCAAACTTGAAAACGGCAATGACACTTTTTCGCATAGGAATCGCACCCACAAAAAATGGATATCCACCAAATAAAATGACAAAATTAAATAGACTGCTGGCTAAAGACGAATAATTCAATCCCGTCAATCCCCACTTTGCCATTAAAACCGGAGCTAACATATAGTGACCAGTTAAACTCACTAACGAAAGCACGGCCGGAAACCATGTGTTTTTAATGGCGTAATACCCAGGAATTAAAATTCGCACGGCACTAGCAGGAATCATAATCAACGCCCAAACTTGAATCACTTGCGCTGTCGTTGCTGTATCTTGAGGGGTAAACTGCCCGCGCTGGAAAAATAATTCCACAATAGGTTCACCCAGGAAATACAGTCCTGTAGCGGCGGCCAAGACAACATAAAGATTTAAACGAAAATAGGTTTCCAGTGTTTCGAGCATGGCATCTTTTTTACCGGCAGATAGGAAGCTAGATAATGTTGGCAGCAAGGCCGTTCCTAAACTGACCGACACCAATGATAACGGCAATTCTAACAATCGATCGGCAATATATATATATGAAATCGGCCCATCACCTAGCGAACTGGCAAATCGTTGATTGATTACAAGAGATAGCTGTAAAACGCCCATCCCGAATAAACCCGGAACCATGCGCGATAAAACTGTTTTTACCTCGGGCGTCCACAATGTTGAGGACAATCGTGGCATGTAGCCTTTTTTAATTAGTGGCGGAATCAATACAGCCGTCTGCAATACCCCGCCGACTAAAACACCCCACGCCAAACCTTCACCAGAAAAACTGAACCAGCTATCTGGCATCACCGTCGAAACGATCATCGAGATATTAAAAAACAAGGGTGCCATGGCCGGCCAACCGAATTGCCCTAGGGAATTTAACACCCCCATGAACAAAGCGTACTGACTCATCAAAAAAATAAAGCCAAACATGATTTGTGACATGCGTACTGCCACCGAGAAATTCTCGACGTTCTGAACATAGCTAGGATCTACAGTAAAAGCCAAAACGCGATCAGAATAAACAATTCCCAACGCTGTTAGCACCGAAAGGACAATTAACAAAAGCGTATATAGTGAGTTTAAAAAATTCTGAGCCTTAGCCGGATCCCCTTTTTTAGATTCTTCCAAGCAATCCACGAACACGGGAATAAAACTAACAGACAAAGACCCCTCACCCAGCAACCGGCGTAGGATATTAGGCAACCTAAACGCCGCCGTCCATGCATCAGTAATCGGTCTTGGAAAAAACGACATAAGAAGAGTATCCCGCAACAAACCTAATACTCGGCTAGAAAAAGTGCCCAAGGACATGGCTAGAGCATTTTTAACTACTTGATTTTTCTTATTATTTTGATTATCTAACGAGCTATCCGTCATAGTATCAGGCGAACGTTTGTTACCATTGATAACGATCGTTCTACCCCTTTCGATTTTGTGGCTTGCGAACGTATTTAGACTATGTTAATGCTCTTAGTCTCGTTTGCAACGAATTATTTATTTTGGAGGCACATTTGGCAACTCATAAGTCAGCAGAAAAAA
>CAZCHT010000228.1:0-5128 GCA_964498705.1 uncultured Bdellovibrio sp.
CAACGGTAAATTGCAAAACGTTTTAAATACGTCGTTGAAACGTCAGTTTGCACTACGACTTGGCGAACTTTTGAATCCGACGCTAATTCAAAGCGTAACGGAACCAATGCCGATGAATACTCATCTTTAGGTTTAACGGCTTTGCTGCCAGAATTTACGATAAGAACTTCTTTATTTGCTAGTTGAACCGCGACTTCAGAGCCACGTGTCTTAGCTTTGTAAACGTCAACTTTTTCACCGCATGCAAGCGCTGAAAGGTTATAGCTTAATAATACTACCAATAATGTAGAGATGATTTTCACCCGATACCCCATTTGTTTGTGTGTTGTTCCCGGCGCTACTCATAGGACAGGTTTTCGTTTTATAACAGTGTCAAAAGTTTGAACACTATTTTTTTCAATCTGCGCCCTGCGAACTGCTTGTCCTCGGCAAATTGGTGTGCCAGGCTAGTTGAATAAGGGGAAATATATGAAAAAAACTTTATTGGTTTTACTAACATGCTTTTTAACTCAAACAACTTTTGCAGATCCAACGTTCACAAATCTTTCTGAAGATGATTTTAATCAAATTTCTAAAGATATGTCGGCCAACTTCACTCACGGATCCATTCTTGGCGCGTCTAAAATGGGCACTGTTGTTGGTGTTCAGGTCGGACTTATCGGGATGCAAACAAATGCAAAAAGTACGAACGAAATCGTAAAAAGAAATGCGGGTGCAGAATTGCCGAATTTGTACAATGGCGGCATCCTGGTAGCCGTGGGCGTTCCATTTGGTTTAGCCGCAGAAGCTGTGTTGTTTCCTAAAATGACGGCGTCTGGTGCCAGCCTGAATTCAACGTCTTTGGCCATCAAGTACAATATCAATGATGTAATCCCTGTTTTGCCAATTAACTTGGCATTGCGTGGAGTATACTCGACATCTGGATTTAGTTTTTCACAAACTCAATCGGGTGTGACTACGAATGTAGAAGACAAAAACTCAGTCAGTGGTTTACAGATTTTAATATCGCCAATGATTCCTATCGTTGAACCCTACTTGGGCTTTGGGATGTTAAGTTCTTCAAACGAATTAACAGCAACGGGTAGCGCTATCTTTGATACGGCTTACACAACATCACAGTCACAAAAGAAAACAAATTCAACGACACAGACATTGGTTGGCGTTGACGTAAGCTTGCTTCTTTTGAAAATGGGTGTCGAGTATTCGACCGCGTTTGGAACTGATCGTTACGCATTTAAATTTGCCTTAGGTTTCTAGATTTTTTTTAGACTGCGTTCTAAGGATCGATTCTGATGGAAAGCCGGGTTGCTTCTTAAAGACACTGGTGTTAGTGTCGTGACATGAATATTTTGGTTACAGGCGGCGCCGGCTATATTGGATCTTTTGCAAGTCATCGTTTAATTGAACGTGGTCACCATGTTGTTGTTTACGATAATTTATCGACTGGGTATAAAGAATTCCTTCACCCCAAGTGCAAATTTGTTCTTGGGGATATTCGTGACCGTGAACTGCCAGCACGAGTGATGAAAGATAACAAAATTGATCTGATCATGCACTTTGCGGCCAAGACCTCTGTTCCTGAATCCATTGATAATCCTCTTGATTATTTCGAGAACAATTCCTTCGGTACGATGAACCTTTTACAAAACTGTTTGAAAGCGGGCGTGAAGAAAATGATCTTCTCGTCAACAGCTGCGGTTTACGGGGATACTCGCAAGGATTTCGTATCTGAAACTGACGAATTAATGCCTATTAATCCTTATGGAGAATCTAAAGTATTTGGCGAGCGTATGATCTCTCATGTACATGCGGCCCAAGGAATAAACGCCATTATCCTGCGCTATTTTAACGTCGCGGGAGCCAGCTTAGATAATCAATTAGGACAGAAGAATCCAAAAGCGAATCACTTATTTCATCATTTAACGGAAACAGCTCTGGGTCGACAAGCCACAATGGCTGTGTTTGGAAATGACTATCCGACAGTGGACGGAACCGGTGTTCGAGACTTTATCCATGTTGAAGATATTGCTCATGCGCATATCTTAGCGGCTGAAAAATTAATGAATGAAACTAATTACCTAGAAACCTTTAACTGCGGCTATGGCCAAGGGTTTAGCGTCCTTCAAGCCTTGAAAACGATGGAAGATGTTTCCGGTAAAAAGATCCCCTATGAAGTTTTGAAACGTCGTCCAGGGGACCCTGCAAAAGTGTTGGCACTGGCAGATAAGATCAAATCGGAACTTCAATGGACTCCCAAGTACAACGACCTCAACGTCATTTGTAAAACCGCTTTTGATTGGAAGAATCGTCCCACGTCTTAGTATTTAAGCAGTGCTTAAATGCGCTCCGCAAAAAAACAAAATCTTGTTAAAATAATGGTTGAAATAAAGGCTCTACCCCGTTAGCTTCGTTCCCAACTGATAACCAGTATATGCCGATGATAGGTTTTAAAACCATGGTTCGGTGTTTCTACCAGGCTCCTCAAGGCCTGACTACGGGGGAAATGATGCAGACTTTTACAAAGTCGGTTCTAAATAGTTTGTTCAGTGTTGTAACACTGATTGCCTTAATCGGACATAGCAGCTGGGCATTAACGGCCGGCGGTCCACTTCAAAGAAATCCATATAGCCAACCTCAGCTGATCGCACGATCTGCCACAGGCGCATTAAACATTAGAAACCCGAAAACGGGTGGCTATATGTCTCGCTATATTCCGTATTACACGTCATCTGTGTACAACGCGATGAAAACGCGCGGTGCAGTTTCGGATATGAGAAACACTTTACGTTCAGTTTTGAATTACGCCCATATTTCACATGAAGGTCAGCTCGATACATTAGTAGAACGATGTCCTCCCGGCGATAAAAACTGTTATCAACAAACGCCACTTGGGTATGAGCGCGCTCGTTTATTCTTGATGGGTTATTTCTACTTAGTACAAGTTGGAAATACCTATGCAATCAAAGAAGCCTACTGCAATAAATTGTATGGCTCTGATGAATTTAAAGGAAATAACGGACCTCGTCCAAATTATATTCCTGATAATCGCGTGATCAATGTTGAGCACACGTGGCCACAAAGTCGTTTCACGGGAAAATATCCTCAAGAAACACAAAAATCAGATTTACATCATTTATTCCCAACAGATTCACAATTGAACGGTATTCGTGGCAGCTATCCGTTTGGTGAAGTGGTGAAAGATAAAGAAGGCCTTAAGTGTGGACAGTCTCGTTTCGGTACAAGTGATTCTATTCGTGGCCCAACATTCGAGCCGCCAGATGTTCATAAGGGTCACGTAGCCCGTGCTTTGTTATACTTTGCCCTTCGTTACGATATGAATATCGAACCGGCACAAGAAGCAAACCTTAGGTCTTGGCATAAACAGTATCCAGTGGATGCCGAAGAACTTCTTCGCAACGATGAGATCTATAAAGTTCAAGGAAACAGAAATCCGTTCATCGACCATCCTGAATTGGTTGATACAATCGCCGATTTCTAAGCCGAATATCTAGTCCAGTATTTCACTCGAATCCTGTGTTTACCCAAAGAGAGCCTAAATAAGCTCTCTGTGTTTGCCGAACACTAATTGGGGGGCTGATCAAGAAAAGTTGATCAGCTAACTAATTAAAATATATGAGTGAAGTTCAAATTTCTAAAACGCTTTTAATACTGAAGTCGACGATAAATTCGACAGCCTCTGCCGAGCAGTTTCTGCGCAATCGGGAGTGGCTCGTATTTTCTACAACCAATCTAAAAGATTTTCTTACTTATATTATCCAGAAAAAACCAAGTTTCGTAATGATCACTGTGGACCACCCAAATAAGAAAGTATTGATGATGCCTAAAGTGTTGATTCAGTCGTTTCCAGTATGTGTGTTCACGTTCGCTGAAAGCCCTTCTTCTGTTTCGTATCGCCGATTGCAGGATTCTCACTGTGCGTATAAAATTAATCCGCCAGCAACAGGTCCTGCCATTGAACGTACCGTTAATAAATACTTGCGTGACCAAGAAAAGAAAATTCGTGATCAAAATGAAAAACCTGCGGTGGATGCGAACGGTAAACCACTCGAAACTGTCGATGCTAATAATAAAACGACTATGATTCAATCCGGCGGTGGACCAGCCACAGGAAATGAAACCATTGATGGCGGCGGATGGAATCAAGCGGCGTCTATTTTTTCGCAGTTGTTAGATGGTGATGAGGCCGCCAAGTTGGACAAAGACCTATCAGACGGTGCCACGCAAATCAGTGGCAACGCAAGTTCTGGCGGACCCGCTTATTCTGGCGGGGATGCTGTTGCCGGAGGAAATGGCACATGGGTGCCAATGGAAGGTCTTGATGAAAATGGAAAGCCAATTGATCAAACGGGCAGAATTGATGGCGGCGGTAGTGGCGGCAAAGCCGGAAATCTAAGTGGCATCAGCGGTGACTATTCAGATGATGGGCAAGGTTCTGTGGGACAATTGGATTCGAATCAGAACGGCGGTGGAAACGCTGCTGGTAAACTAGGTGGCCGCGGAAAAGGAAACGAACAACCAACACGTGATAATAGCGAGAGCAATGGTAACGGCGTTGCTGGCACGTTAGGTAGTGGCGGACCAGGAAACGAACAACCAACACGTGAAAAAAATAAAAATGGCGGTCAATCAGGATCTATTTCTTATAGCGAAAGTGATTTTGAAGGTGACGATAAAGCTCGGGCCCTAGGGAAAACGCCGAATTCCATTTCTGTTGGTAAAAATAAAAACGATAAAAAAGAAACGGCGACGGCCGGTGAGATTGAAGATGCCCGTGAAGCGGGTAAATTAAAATCCCCTAAAAAATATGAAAAAGAAGGCAAGATCATTACGATCAAAGGTCGTAACACAGGTGATGGTCCTGAATCGATCATTCTTAAAGGCACGAAACAGGCACTGGATGAAACCGTTCAAGTCGATGATGGTGTCGTAATCAATGACGTTTCAGACTCGTCACAGGTGGCGTGCATCGTCGTCGAATCAGAAAAATTTAATGGTTATTTGATCGCAGCCCTTGGCAAAAACAGAAAGATGGATGGTAAGTTTATTAAATCCATCCAAGAAAAACTATTTAAGTTCCTAAAAGACAACGGCGAGACGGTTGCCGAGA
>CAZCHT010000229.1:0-5082 GCA_964498705.1 uncultured Bdellovibrio sp.
TCAGGGGCAAATCTGTTTATGTGGTTCACGTATTTTTGTTGAAAAACCATTATACGAGCAATTTAAAAAAGATTTCGTTCAGCGCGTTTCGCAGTTAAAAGTTGGCGATCCATTAGATCATCAGTCGGACCTGGGTGCTGTTGTCAGCGCTCCGCATATGGAAAAGATTTTATCTTATATCAAAAAAGCCCGTGATGAAGGCGGCCGAATTTTAACTGGCGGCGAACAATTGAAAATCGGCGGTGGATATTTTGTTAAACCCACCGTCATTGAAAATCTAGATTACTTGTCGTGTGTAAACCAAGACGAAATCTTTGGTCCTGTTGTTACGATCACTCCGTTTGATTCGGAAGATCACGCGGTTATGATGGCCAATAGTACTCGCTATGGTTTAGCGGCCAGTGTATGGACAACAGATTTGAATCGCTCGCAGCGCATGGCTCGAAAAATTGATTCCGGTATCGTTTGGATCAATACCTGGATGAATCGCGATTTGCGCACACCATTTGGTGGCGTCAAGGAATCAGGATATGGACGTGAAGGCGGCATTGAAGCATTGAAATTTTTCTCGGAAGTAAAAACGATTTGCATCGAAACAAGTTTGGAGAATCCATGAGTGAAATTAATTCTAGTCGCGCCCCAGAACCAGTGGGAAAATACCCACACGCTAAACGCGTGGGGAATTTGTTATTTCTTTCAGGGGTTGGCCCCCGAGAAAAAGGTACGAAAAAAATTCCGGGTGTTGAGCTAGACAGCGAAGGCCGAATTGCTTCTTACGATATTGAAACTCAGTGCCGCAGTGTTTTTAAAAATGTAAAATCGATCTTGGAAGATGCTGGTGCGTCTTGGGAACAACTTGTGGATGTTACTGTATTCTTAACGAATATGAAGGCGGATTTTCCTACTTACAATCGATTGTGGGCAGAGCATTTCCCAGCTAATCCTCCATGTCGAACAACGCTTGAAATTTTATCACTGCCGACACCGATTGCCATTGAGCTTAAATGTATCGCCGTTATGGACGATAAAAAGACAGCCAAAGAAGGAAACTAATTAATGAATTTAACAGAAACGTTGAAATTAACAGATTGGATTAAAGAAAATCGCCACTTGCTTAAACCGCCAGTTGGAAACAAGTGTATTTGGCCGCAGCAAGATTTTATCGTCATGGCTGTGGGTGGACCGAATGAACGCACTGATTTTCATGTGAACCGCGGTGATGAGTTTTTCTTTCAAGTTGAAGGTGATATGACTCTTAAAATTCGCACGCCTGAGGGTGAATTCAAGGACGTCGCGATCAAACAAGGAGATATTTATTTATTGCCTGGCGGAACGCCGCACTCACCTCAGCGGCCAGCTAATACCGTAGGAATTGTGATTGAGCGTCGTCGTCAATCGAGCGAACTGGATGGTTTACAGTGGTTTTGTGAAAAATGCGGCAATAAGTTGTATGAAGAATTTTTTAAATTAGAAGATATCGAAACCCAGTTTAAAGCGGTGTTTGATCGTTACTACGATAGTTCGCATACGAACTGTAAACAGTGCGGTACTGTTAACGGTAGAAAATGGACTCATGTTAAAAATTGATACCCACACTCACATTTTGCCTCCCGAGATTCCCAAGTTTAAAGATAAATTTGGCTACGGGGGATTTATCCAGCTAGTAAAGAACGCCGGTTGTGAGCACTGTGATATGATCGATGATAGCGGTAAGTTTTTTCGCCGTGTTGATAGTAATACATTCAATGCCGATGATCGCCTGAGAGATATGAAGGCGCAGGTGACTCAAGTTCAAGTCCTATCGACGGTGCCGGTTATGTTCTCGTACTGGGCTAAAGCGGCTGACGGTTTGACGGTAGCGCAATTTCTTAATGACCATGTCGCGCACGTAGCAACCACACAGCCAAAAAAGTTTGTAGGTTTAGGAACGCTACCATTGCAAGATGTTGATTTATCTATTCGCGAAGCTCATCGTTGCATGGACGATCTTAAGCTAGCCGGTTTTCAAATTGGCTCACATATCATGGGTAAAAATTTATCCGATCCATCGCTCTTTCCTCTTTATGAAGAGCTCGAAAAAAAAGGGGCCTGTTTGTTTGTTCACCCTTGGGATATGATGGGCCAAGATACGATGTCTAAATATTGGCTGCCGTGGCTGGTTGGAATGCCGGCGGAAACGTCGCGGGCCATTTGTTCGTTTATATTCGGCGGCGTGTTTGATAAATTCCCCAAACTTCGCGTTCAGTTCGCTCACGGTGGCGGCAGTTTTCCGTTTACATTAGGACGAATTCAACATGGCTGGGAGTCGCGCCCAGATTTGTGTGCGATCGATTGTAAGTTGTCGCCTAAAGAATATATTTCTAAATTCTTTGTGGATAGTTTGGTTCATGATCAGCGCAGTTTAAAGTTTTTACTGGAAGTGATGGGTGAAGATCACGTCTGTCTAGGTACAGATTATCCGTTTCCTTTAGGGGAAACGGAGGCTGGTAAGTTAATTGATGGCAGCGGGTTTATAGATAAACCCATGCGTGAAAAACTGTTCCACCGCAATGCACTTAAGTGGCTTGGCAAGAATCAAAATGATTTTTTATAATATAGGAAGGCTTGTATGCAATTAGGGTTAGAAGGAAAGAAAGCGTTAGTCTTTGGATCATCGGGCGGAATTGGTAAAGCCATTGCGGAGAGCCTGCTTAAAGAGAAAACTCATGTTGTGGTTAATTCGCGGAGTGCGGATAAAATCACAGCGACAGTTTCAGAATTTCAAAAAACATTCTCGTCTAAAAATGTGTTCGGTGTCGCAGCGGATTTGTCCAAACGGGATGAAGCCACACGAGCAGTGAATCAGGCCATTGAGTTAATGAACGGTCTTGATGTTTTAGTTGTAAATACGGGCGGTCCAGCCAAGGGATCATTCGAAGATATCTCGACAGATCAGTGGTTGTTTGATTATCAAAACCTTTGGATTAGTTTTGTAGACGCGGTTAAAGCATGCCTCCCTGGAATGAAAAAAAATAAACACGGGCGAATTTTATTAGTAACCTCGTTAGCGGCTAAAGAACCGCTAAAAGGATTAACGACTTCAAATGGTCTGCGAGCGGGACTTAGTGGATTGTGTAAATCACTGGCTAATGAAGTGGCTGCTTATGGAATTACGGTCAACGTGCTTTTGCCCGGGTACACGGATACCGATCGATTAAAAGAATTAAAATTATCTGAAGACACTGTAAAAACTCTGGTTCCTATGGGCCGACTTGGGCAGCCACAGGAACTGGCCGACTTGGTTTCGTTTCTTGCTTCCGATCGTGCCGCCTATATCACCGGGCAGTGTATCGCTGTCGATGGTGGGGCAATCAAGGGTTACTAAGGGTTTTGGGGATTGAGTTTTATTGGTGGAATCATGTCATTGACGTCAACAATCCAAATACGACGAATGACTTTCGCGACAGCCTCGGGACGATACCAAGCGTAGCCACCCATTCCCCAGTTAGTGTATGAGTTTTTTAGCCGCAGGGCTTTTACATTTCCATTGGGAAGAATTTCTAATTCCGTGATGGCGAGTTGATGGCCGATGACTGAATCATAACCATCAACATCGATTAATACCATTTTGTTTAAATCGAGTGCTTTAATAAGGCCATCGAATAAGACACGAGTACTTTCTGCCTTGTGGTTATTTATAAATCCATTGGAATCAAGCATAGGATTGATAAAATTATTTAGATTATACGTCTGTGCTGAATCTTGATAAGGACCGTTTATGTTAGAGTATCGAATTTCAACCGCGCCATGACGATCAAAACCATACATTCGACCAAAAGAGTCAGCCGTGTGGTGAACCCCATCATACCAAAAAGGCTTTGGCCATTCCCCCACGTAGCCGCCCATTACCTTTTTGAAGATACGGTGAACTTCGGCGGATAAATCTGCGTTTGAATAATAGTTCGGATTTTGATTGCGGTTGTTAATAACCACATTCACTTCATCTGTTATTTCTGCGTAGATTTTTTGAAAGTCCCAGTTTTCCAATGGAATTTTTGGAGTCCATATATTTTCGGGAACCAATCCGTAGAGCTCAATGAGTTTCATGGCGTGATACATTTCTCCACCATCAAGCTTGAAATACATTCCTTGGCCATTTTGGTTATTCGAAACTATTTCACCTATTACATGTTCGAATTTTCTGGCCAACAGGTAGGCGGCCGAGAATTCAATCTTTCTGGCATTGTAATGACGATTTAAATGCGTTGATTCTAAAGCTCCCAAGAATGAAAAAAGAAAGCATTCTCTAGAGTAACGCTGGTCAAGATTTCTCGTATCTCTATTGTTGAAAATACGATTTGTCGGGCTCGGTGAATACGGTTTTGGTTTGTCCCAAATTCCTCCAACCGGAACGGCTTCAGGCGGTTGAATCAACGGCTTTCTTAAATTATTAAAATAAAATTTAAGGCACTGATTTGGCATTTGGCCACCCGAAGAAAGACCATTACAAAAGGCCGCTGGCGACAGCAATGTCGCTATTAAAGGAAATAGTAATACGAGTGTCTTAATATTAGACATTCCAGACCTTTAAAAAGAATATAGTTGTTCGCCTATTCATTAATGGATTGTAGTACAGGAATTAGACCAGACTAGGGATGAAAAATCGGGGCAAAATGGGTCAGCTCGATCCGTATTAAAATCATTTAATTCTAAATTAATTGAGTATTTAGATTCGTTTGTTAGTCTATGACTCAGAGTTAACAGAATCATCATTTAACGATTTGAAAAAGGGGTTCTTATGAAAAAAGTTTTAGTAATGGGATTAGTATTGGTAGGGTTTCTTTCAGCCAACGCACAAGAGTCTTCAGATAAATCATCAGTTGCTACGCCATCTCCTGGTGTTGATGCGGGAAAGCCATCTAAAGAACAAAGAAAAGCGATGCATGAAGCACTAAGCGATGAAAAAAGCGGGGTTCAGTCAGCATGTTCGGAAGAAGCAAAAGCATCTAACTGCGGTGACAAAGTCGTAGGCAAAGGCTTGCTAAAATGTATCCATGAACACAGAAAAGCGAGTAAAGAATTTAAATTATCTGATGGTTGCAA
>CAZCHT010000230.1:0-5059 GCA_964498705.1 uncultured Bdellovibrio sp.
CCATATGCAATAAACCCAGGAAACCGCAACGGTACCCAAAACCGAGTGCCGCTGATTTCTCTACTTCGAATGTTAAGCTGGAATCGTTCAATGCTAATTTATCTAGCGCGACTTTTAAATTTTCATAGTCAGTCGCATCGATCGGGAAAATACCCGCAAATACCATGGGCTTGATACGCTGAAAACCGGGCAAGGCTTCCGTAGCACCATGTTTTAATAACGTCATCGTATCGCCGACTTTTACGTCGCGAATGTCTTTGATGCCGCAAATAATAAAGCCCACTTCGCCAGCGTCCAGTTGATTAACACCCACTGGAAACGGAGCAAATTTACCCATACGTAAAACTTCATAGTTTTTATCCGTCGCCATGAATCGAATACGATCGCCGACTTTAACTGTACCATCCATCGCGCGAACTAAAACAACCACGCCTTGGTACACGTCAAACCACGAATCAAATATCAACGCGCGCAAAGGCAACGTACGATCTGCCTTTGGCGGCGGAACTTTGGCAACGATAGCTTCCAGAATTTCTGTAACCCCGATACGTTCTTTTGCCGACGCGTGGATGATTTCAGAACAATCTAGTCCGACCGTATCTTCGATTTGTTTTTTCACCCCTTCAGGATCAGCTGACGGCAAATCGATTTTGTTCAGTACGGGAATGATTTCAAGATTATTATTAATCGCTAAGTATACGTTCGCTAAAGTTTGTGCTTCTACCCCTTGAGCCGCATCCACTACCAGGATCGCGCCTTCACAGGCCGCTAATGACCGAGACACTTCGTAACTAAAATCCACGTGTCCCGGTGTGTCGATCAGATTAATTTGATAATTGTTGCCGTCTTTAGATTTGAAATCCAAACATACGGTTTGCGCTTTGATAGTGATCCCACGTTCACGTTCTAGTTCCATGTTATCCAGGAACTGTGCTTTTTCTTCACGTTGCGATAACGAGCCCGTTGCGTTCAACAGGGCATCGGCTAACGTCGATTTTCCGTGATCGATATGGGCAATAATTGAAAAGTTTCTTATGAATTTAGGATCCATCTATTCACGCACTACTTTCTATAGGAATGTTTACTACGCTGCCCTAACGACTAAACGTTTTTCGCTAACTTTTGTACTTGTTCCACTTTGTTTAGCTTTTCCCAAGTGAATGACTCTTCAGAACGACCGAAGTGACCGTACGCTGCTGTTGCCGAATAGATTGGTTTCAATAAATCAAATTCTTTTACGATATGAGCCGGTTTTAAACTCCAGCATTCACGCACGATTTTTTCTAATTTTTCAGATCCTAGCGCGCTTGTACCGAAATCATTGATATTGATGCTAACTGGTTCTGCTACACCGATCGCGTAAGCTACCTGAACCAAGCAACGATTAGCTAATCCTGCAGCCACCAAGTTCTTAGCGATATGTCGAGACGCATACGCTGCTGAACGATCCACTTTAGAAGGATCTTTACCAGAGAATGCACCACCGCCGTGGGCGCCGTGACCACCGTATGTATCTACGATGATTTTACGACCTGTTAAACCCGCATCGCCCATTGGACCACCCGTCACGAAACGGCCAGTTGGGTTGATGTGGAATTTAGTTTTGTTGTCGATCCACTGACCAGGAATTACTTTTTTGATTAGTTGGTTTAAAATGAAATCTTTGATTTCAGGAAGGCTTGCCGATTCGGCATGCTGAGTAGAAATAACAACGGTATCGATACGTTTCGCTACGCCATTTTCGTACTGTACAGTTACTTGCGATTTAGCATCGGGACGCAGCCAGCTCACTACGTTTTTCTTACGAAGATCAGCTAATTCTTTTACTAGCTTATGCGACATAGCGATGGATAAAGGCATCATCTCTGGAGTTTCGTTCACTGCATAACCAAACATTAAACCTTGGTCGCCAGCGCCTTGCTCGTCAGTTCCTGTTTCTTTTACGCCTTGGCTGATATCTGGGCTTTGTTGACCCAATGATACGATTACACCGCATGTGTTGTAATCGAAACCTTTATCAGAATGGTCGTAACCAATTTTTTTGATTGTTTCACGAGCCACTTGAGTAATATTCACGTTGGCTTTGGTTGTGACTTCACCGGCTACAACAACAAGACCTGTTGTTAATAGAGTTTCGCAGGCTACGCGAGCTTTTGGATCCTGAGCCAGGATTGAATCCAATACGGCATCAGAAATTTGATCGGCCATCTTATCCGGATGACCTTCAGAAACAGACTCACTAGTAAATAAATAATTTTTCACTCTCGATCCCTTTTTTTGACGGTTTGACTTGCTATGAAACAAGCCAAACTAGCACTATGCGAAAAAGGGGTCAAAAGGTTCCCTCGTTAGAGGTAAATTATGCAGCTTTGCGGTATTTCGTTTTATACTCGAAACGGGAGTTTAATTGCTCCAGTTTACCGTGCTTGGAAAGCTCTGCCTTCTTGTGGTTTTGGTTTATTTTACGAACCTTCAGAATTTGCGATTCTAACTTTGAAATGGCTAAATCCGCAGCAGAATAGACATCGTAATGACTAGCCGTGCACTTAAAATAGCGCTGAGGCGTCTGTATGTTTATTTCAACGTGAAATTGACCTTTGGTTTTGCTTAGAAACACAGTTCCGCTATTCTGCTTCAACAACATCGGGGCAATTTTATCGACACAATCCTGGACATACAGTTCTAAACTTTTTGAATAATCCAGATGTTTAAAGTCGAAGTTCAGCTTCATTTTTCCTCCTACATTAGCTATCAGAAACTTGATCTGATAGCTAACAATCGGAAGCTAAAAGGCCTGTCATTAGCAGTTCTTAGACAAAATTATTTATAGGATATGTTTGATTTATTTTGTGATTTTTTGGGACAATAAAGCCGAAATGTTCTTTTTCTGAGTCATCCAAAATGAGAAAGCGTACTTAATTGAAACAAGCAGAATTACCGTTACTCAAATGACTGAAAAAGCCTCTAAATCTAGTACGCGATTAACGATTTAATTTTGTTATTTTTAAATCGAAATTGATTCAGGAATGTTAGATCGATCAAGACGATTACATCTTCTACCGAATAGCCACATTTAATTGCCAGCTTGATACTGGCATCCAAAGTTCCACCGGTGGCAAGCACGTCATCAACTATGACGACACGGCCTTTGCCTGATTGTGCTTCCAATGTTGCTGAGCCATATTCTAAATTGTAGGATTCTGCGATAATCGGGGGAGGTAATTTACCCTTCTTGCGAAATGGAATAAATCCTTTGTTGGATTTTACGGCCATCATACTAGCGAAAATAAATCCGCGTGATTCTAAACCAACAAAAGCGTCTATATTTTCTAATTCAATTTTTTCTACCAAAGAATCCACAGTGTACTGCAGGGCTCGACTATCGGCTAGCAAAGGAGAGATATCTTTAAAATACACGCCCGGCGTTGGGAAATCAGGAACGGTTCTAATAAGTTGATTTAAATCCATGGACCAAGGTCTATAGGACTTTGGTCTGAAATTCAAGACTCTTGTCAAAGAAAACGGCTAGATATTTAAGTCATTTTTTTACCGTCCGATACATTCAAAGTATAGAAACAAAAGGGAAATTATGGCCAAGTATCATTTAGTCCATATCGAATCTAAGGGAACCTTTTTTAACCTTACCCGGTTAGAAATGGTGAATAAACTAAAGCAAGCTGGTGATCTACAAAACTGGTTCTGCTGGTATCCCGGAATTGTTCAATGGAAACAAGTCAGCCAAGCTAACGAAGTTCGCGAGTGGATGGCTCACCCATGGACCGAAGATCAATCTATGCCCACATGGCAAGACCTGTTCACAAAACGCGCGCGTAGCGAAACTCAAGATTTCGAAGTTGTTGAGTTCAATGAAACTCCAGCTGGGTTAACACCGCCACCATTACCAACAGAGCAAAAGACAGAATTCGTTGTTTCCGGTTTTTCAGGACAAGTTTTTGATTTTGATGAATCATTAAAAGACAAACACCTGAACACAACAGGTTTTAAAATCCTCACAGAGGATGGCAAAAATGCAGACGAAGCCAACAAATTTGAAAATACAGTTAAAGTCGACACAACAGCGTCTGATTTTGAGAAAACAATTTCAGGGTCTACCAATTTAATTACTGAAGGCACTGTAAAAATGGACACATCGGGTGCTGATTTTGAAAAAACTCACACTACCATCGCAACTCCAGTTCCAGAGAACACATCTAAGATCAACATTAACGACAATGAAACCGTAACAGGTCGATTCGAAAATGTTACAGAGATGACGATCACAAAAGAAGTTCCAATATTAGAAAAAACAGCGCCTCCACAATCGGCCGCTCCACAATCCAATACCGCAAATGCAGCCGCCGGCAACAATACTGCTAAAAAGCACAACCGCCGTTACCCACGTATTAATGGCCGTTTGCGCACGATCATCACCAATAAATCAAAAGCATTCATGACATTCACTAAAGACATTTCATTGGGCGGAATTTGGGTGGAAAATAATATTCCACAAGATATTCTTAACTCAGAAATCGAAGTGTATGTTTCTGATCCCACTGGGAAGAAGAGCATCCTTTTCCGCTGCCACCCTGTTGGCGATTTGAAAAATCCTTGCCGTTTTTCATTTGCTAAAGCGGATGAGAAGAATTTGCAGAAGCTGAGCCAGTGGCTGGATGATTTAGCCAAGATAAACGCGGCTTAGATTTTAATAATTAGAGATATTTATTCAACCCACAGCTGGTGACAGTTTTGTGGGTTTTTTATTTCAAAAGACTGAGCGGCCGTATCGGTCCCGCTACTGCATCCGTCCCGCGACCGCGACCGTAGCAGCAACCGCGACGGCACATCCGAGGCCGTCACCGAAACCGAACCGTTTTTTCCGCCTCCGTACCGTCTACGGTCCCCGAGCGTAAATAAAAAAAGCCAAAGGCTTTTTGTATTTAGCTAGAAAGAAAAACTTTGGAATGAAATACTTAGGGGATTGCGGAAATGGCCGTCAGCCGAGGCGACGAGGAGGCCCCGCGGAGGCGTGGCACAGCCACGTCGCACAAGTGGGCCGACG
>CAZCHT010000231.1:0-5051 GCA_964498705.1 uncultured Bdellovibrio sp.
AGGAAAAACCAAACTGAGCCGCGCTCAAATTCAAATTCTCGCACAAACAACCCATACTGATCCAACTCGCCGAGTGGTTTTGATCTAAAAAATGTGTTGCACGGTCTTGATTAATGGAAATCCTAAAATGACCACTATAGAAAGTAAAATCCCACGGTTGGCAATTATCACCACTAGGTGCCCTCATCGCTAATTGAATCCAGGATGTAATAGGATATTCCATAATGCTTAGTTTATGAATTCCCAGTTTATCCTCCAGGTGAATATTGACAAAATTTGCTATGGTCCTATCTAATATCTTTAATGAAAGTAACGGCTGAATCGTACACACATGAGTTTCATTTTTTATCAAAACACGAAGTTTTTTTTGATCGTCAGCAAAACTATAGACCAAACTATAAGTATGTCGATGTGTTCGGTGATTTTTGGTGCTTTCTATTTGCCAAAATTCCTCAAAATTCTGTTTCTGTTACACTGGGTGAGAACACGTTAGCTGTTGAGGGAAAAGTCGGAATATTAGTTCCACCTCATTCTATCGTACAGTGGACTGTCCAGCATCCTCAGCTACATTGGTTTGCCTATTCAAACAATGCTCCTTATCCCCATTCCTTTCCTAATGATATTACTGTGTATAAGTTAACCGAAATTCCGGAAATTGTCTCGCCCGCATGGATAACACAATTGGTTTTGGATCATAATGACACAACCACACTGAAATTTTTTGGCATCAACCCCTACGCCCTAAAATTAAAAGCTTTATTAGATATCGAATATAAACTCAACAAACCACTGAACGAATACTCTACCGAATTGGGACTTTCTAAAGAATGGTTAATTAAATATTTTAAAAAAAGTTTTGGCATTACACCGGTGGATTACAGAAATAAAAAAAGAATTATGGAAACTCTTTTTTTGCTACATGTGGAAAATGAAAAAATCGTCGATCTATCTCAAAGTATGGGATTCAACGATTTGAAACATTTCAATGCTTTGTTTAAAAAAGCGATCTCTTTGCCACCATCAAAATTTATTTCCAGAGATCATTCCCTTTAGCGTTTATGAAGTTATGGAACGTTAATTCTAAGTATTACGTCATTCCGTGGTATTTTTTCAAGAGAATTTGAATCAGCCATTTTCGTCCCGGTAAATCCAAATAAACCATAGAGTCGTTGGTGTCTCCGAGATGTAAAAGTATAAAAAGAACGAATTTCTTGTGAGGACGTGACTACGTCCATAATTGTTTCGATAAGAATTCTAAATTTCTCAGAGTAGAATGGCCTGCTGGTGTCAATGGAAACTCGAGCAACCTCTGCTTTGGGATAAAGATCATCTAAAATTTTATCCGATGGATCTAAATTAAGTTCTCGTTGAAATGCCATCGTCGATTTGTCATCCTTAGCCATTACAAAGGCAGCGCCTCCGATTACATGTTCAGGATTGTCTACGTCATACATAAGTAAAAAGTGTGATTGCGAAACGAGAACCGGATTGTCTTTTTCAATGGCGTTTACAATAGCCTCTGACAAATTTAACCGCTTTAAAGCCTCGGCAAATAAACCTTTCAAATAATTATCAGCCGCCTGATAGTCACTAGACTCAGGACTGAGCTCACGAAGGTTGATAAGTTTAAAAACTTGCCCTTTTCTAGTCATCGTCTGAACAGCACTGTGTCCAGAATTTAAAGTAAGAAAATCTTTTCGATTAGTATCACGAAACGTATTCTGGTAAAAAGCAAGGCAACTTGATTGACTGGCAAAAACCTGCGAATAGGTACCATTTAAAAATAAAAAAAATACGAGTAAAATTCGCTTCATTCTTTATTAAAAACCATAATAGTATTTGAATCTTTACAAATTTCTGGCTCATTAAAAATTAAATACATTTTTCCATCTCGAATATATAAATGATACGCACGCGAAGATTCCTGTTGAAAGTACTCGAGGTAACTATATTTATAGTGAGTGCCAGTAAGCAAAAGTATACTCTTTAATATCGGGCCACATTTCAGAAAGGCCATATTTCTTATTTCACCAGATTCAAATTTTTTCGCGTTCATTGCATGAATTGTTTGTCCACTTTTATTGGACGAAGAGATCTCAACTTCATGGGTAGATGTTATAAAATATTCGGTATCAACATTGTTGACAAAGCAGCTCTTTTTTTCAACGTCTTTTTGGATATATTGCTTGCCATCTTTTGCATATATTTTTAAGCGCACCTGAGGTTCAAAACCTAGCCAAGGCTGATTTAAAATCAAGGTCTTTACCATCGACTGCGTGTTTGGGTTATTACAATAGGTCTGCTGAGCCATCCAAGTACCCATGAGTTCGGCCGACTCTTCCGCTAAAGATTGTTTAACAAAAGCAAGAATAATTAAAAACAAAATAATTCGTTTAGACATGGTAAACTTAGCTTCCAGATGTATGCCACGGCGAAATGCCGTGAAAAGGCATTTCACATGGCTCGCCCTGAGGAATTTGTCGAATCTATTTACAGTTGGCAAATAAGGGAAACTCCCAGGTTCTGCCCAAAGCCGACGCGGTTAATCTGTAGAAACTTAAATTCGATCTGACACTTCCGATAAGAGATTTAGATCCAATTGGACAACCGGAAAGGATGGCTATTCTATCGCTTTGATTTTCGAGGAGGACTTCGGAATTAATTCTGTATTAGTCTGGTCGGTAAATCTCAGCAACTACAAACGGCCTCACAACCAGAACGTAGTGGTTTAGAGTCAACTCAGAAAGGTCATAGGTCTTTACTTTGAGTAAAAGCAAGTGTCATTCACGCACGATTTTAACGTAAACCCGTAACGTTTAGAAACTGCGGCCCCGGCCATGGTTTGAACTCTATCACTATCTATCAATCCAAGATTTCTATTTTCAACATGTACACCGCCATCGCAAATAACTTGTACAAGTGAGTTGGTGGCTTTAGAAAAAATCGAGGAAATCGGTTTTGCTTGGCTATAAGAAATTACCTTGATTGCGCATACTTGTGGTTGATAGGACAGTAGGTTCTTTTCTAATTGTTCGCTAAATTCTTCCATTTTTGTGACTGCAAATGAAAATGTACTTAACAGTAACAAAAACGCTATTAGGTTTACTCTGCTCATGAAGTTCTCCAAGTTTAAATAGAATTCTAATGTCTAAGAATTTGGATGGTAACATCTCATCTTAAGCAATTAAATGTCCAAAATATTGACAGAGGAAAAATTCAAAACGGAGAGCGTTCCAAACCCAATGAAAAATTGGCTGAGCACGGTCATCGCTAAAGATCCTTCCCGAGCAGGTGCTCAACCAAGGACCAAAAGGAAAGTCTTCAGCCTACTATTCTAAAATAAGTAATACTGAGTGCTAATAACGTCCGTTACAACGGTTGGGTGCACACACTGTTTGATAGTACCAATGAACGAGTTATGTCGGTAATTCATTTCTTGACCAATCGTCACATGTTGCATGTAGGCCTTTGTTTTTGAAAGTGTTAAATACAAATTTTCGGCCTGGATAGATGCAAAATTTAAAAAAGCTGAATCAGCTTTTACAGTAGTGCTATATTGAAGAATTTTTGTCTTTAGCAGCATAACTAGTTTTCTAAGATTTTGCAGCTTGCTTACGACTCGAAAGTAAAACATGTCTTCGTCCATTGATATATTTGCACTTTTTCTAGAGGATATATACGCAAAGGCTTCTTTCATTAGCTCCGGCCTACTTGAAGGCGCTATTTGGTCTCTCCTTAGCGAAACATCACGCCACTTCTGGACATTCAAGCACTTGACTGTAATTTCCTCTAATGAAGATGAATAGAAATCACGGATGGCAAAAAACTCGTAATATTCCGGTGTCGACTCGTAAGCAGCATAGCTACTGTTAGATGAATAAATTCCATCCAGTCGACTTCGGTTGTTCGCACTTAAGCCTAAAGATGAGCTTGTGCCCCTCTCGGAGACCTCACTCACATAGGTCCTTGTCCAGACGCCAGGCGCGTTTTTAATTTCTTCAATTACATTGTTGGCAGTTACAAATAATTGAATAATTTCTTTTTGGATTTCAGGGCTAGTTTGTCCCAGCGAATTCTGACTAAGACACGAAATTAGAATGGTGAAAATAAATTTTTTCATAAAACCTCCAACCATGAATAATAAAAGCAAATTTGAATGAATACAAAAATTCATAAACAATAAAAAGAGAAATAGTCCCAAGTCGCTGAAATTAAATACTATTTAACAGTAGGAATCTGAGGGGGTGTCGCCGAATCCTCATAGATTCCTTTTATATTGATAACTATTTTCCTGAGATGGCGAATCGCGCAAGTCCGAAATTTCGCGACCGCCTATTTATTTTTCGGGAAAAATTCTGGTTTTAGCGTTGCTTATCAGGAAGCCCGTCGTGAGGTCCAAGAAGGCGGTTGGGGTGATCTGACTATTGTCAGGCTCCTGAACGCCTCGGCGGTCGTCAGAAAGTAAAAACAACGACAATTGACGATTCGAATCGAAAAACTCAGTAGTTTTCACTAGCTATTAAAAATTCCAGAAGCAATGCATGCCGGACGCTGCTTTAACGTTTGAAGATAGCTCATCAAAGCCGGGTGCGATTTAAGCAGGCCAGCTTTGAACGCCCAATTTAATGGTTGCGCTAGCATAATGTCAGCAGCACTGAATTGCCCGCCGACAACGAACGGAGACTTTTTTAAAATCGACTCGAGATGGACGGCGGTATTTTGAAATTCAGAATAAATCTGTTCCAAATGTTTTTCACGTTCCTCATCAGTCATACCTTTTGTCTTAAAAACTTTTATCAATAGTGGATCTAAAGTCGCCGTTGCGAAGATCACCCACTTGAGAAATTCGGCGCGGTAAGGAGATCCAACAAGAGGAGCGAGAGATTTTTTTGAATTATTTTTTTCGGATAAATAGATTGCGATCGCTCCGGATTCGAAAAGAGTTTCACCCTCGTGGTGAATCGCCGGTACAAGTCCCATCGGGCTGATTGAAGAATAGATCGATTTTTTATTTTCCTCCTGCTCGCCATCAAGAGTTTTTATTTCAAAAT
>CAZCHT010000232.1:0-4946 GCA_964498705.1 uncultured Bdellovibrio sp.
ACTGCAAAAATTTTTTCGGTTAGCACTGTTTACCTTCCTTCGGAAAGACAAATTGGATAGAGTTATTGTGTCGGGGTGCTACTTTATGGTCAAGGTGATTTTGGTCCTAATCACAGCGGTATTTACGTTGTCGTGCAAGAATAGCTCGCAACCAAATTATATCGTTATCGCGACTGAAAAATTAAATAGCAAGGCCATTAATTGTCATGAGTCGGATACTTTTTCCAAAAGATCTGGGTTCGAAATTCTATGTTCTGAATTTTATCGTTTCACCCAAACTTACACACCATCCGTACAATCGTTGCCAGCATTTACCTCGCTGTTAACAGGACTCTATCCTTACAGCCACAATGTTCGATTTAACTCGCACAACTCACTGACTCCGGAATTTAAAACATTTCCTGAAATGGCTATGAATTTGGGTTACCGCACAGTTTTTGTTTCTAGCTCACCGCCATTTTTTCGAAAAGCCGGCATCTCGCAAGGATTTGAAATTTTTGACGACAACATTAATCCAGAAGTTGGCAGTCGTAATTTTCAAGACTCACTTCGACTGACCATGGAGTATATCAAAGACGTCGATTCCAAACCGTTTGTCGCTGTCATTCAGCTAGGCGATTTGAAATATCCATTTAAAGAAACACAAACCGATTTAGGCGAAATCAGAAATTTATCGTATGAAAGCCAGCTCGAATCCTTCGATGAAAAACTATTTAACTTTTTTCAAGAGTTAAAAAAATCTGAAATATGGGATAACACAAAAATAATTTTAGTTGGACTTAATGGTCATATCGCAACCGATGACGAAAATGACCCTGCCGTAATCAACTTGAACAGCGCCAATTCTCAAGTAGCGATGTTTTTCAAAGACTCTAAAAAGAATCAAATAAACACGAAGCCAAATTCTATCGGTATTGTTTTATCCCTTAAAGACATAGGGCAAATGTTATTTAATACATTCAAGGGCCCTGAGGGCCATGAAACCAATTTTTCTAATTTCAGCGAAGCAGAAATGGAAGAAGAAAAGAAACTAAATCCTGAATTGATAGTTATAGAAGCCGGTTGGCCTAAATGGCAGCAAGTAGGTAACATTCGATCAGCCATTTTAGACAATTCTTATTTGTTTATCAATGATAAGTCCCCGCGCCTATACAATAAGTTGACGGATAATTTGGAAAAATCCCCACAACCTATCAACGGCGCGACTCGGACACAAGTAGACTTGTACCTTCAAGTACTGGCATCGAAAAACTTCAGTCCATTCGTCAGCACCACTGAACTGCACAAGCTTATTAATGATAATGCATCGTTATTCACGAAGCAGACAATGACGGAAAAAACCAGCGAGTTTTTCGATTACCACTATATCTTAAATAAAAATTTAGAGCTATCAGCGAGTGAAACGAAACTTCTAATTTCTAAATATAATCTGCAAGAAAATCCCTGCTTTGCATATTTCAGCAGGGCTTTCAAAAATGAATTTCTTAAGAAGTGCAAAAGCAAAAAAGCTCAATTTTTGTTTAACCAGTATATTTTGAAACAACCATCAGACAAAGAATTGCGACTATATTTTCAAAAAAATCTAGCTATCTATTCGGTACTTAGAAAAGTCCATTTAGAAAATGCTAAACTCGGATTAGATTTTATTCCCATTCAAAATTTAAAAATTAGTTCTATTCAGAATTATTTATATCAGTCTTTGAAATCAATTATTGCCATCCAAAATGGCGATTCAGGATCTAATTGAATTTGATTTTTCATCAATCTATCTAAATTGAAATCAGCGGCATTCAAACCCCAAGTATCTTTGTATAGGCTTGTTTCGCTGAATAGCAGAACCTTCTGATTTGAATCCACTACGATTTCGCCCAACTGAAAATGGCAGTGCATTTCAGTTCCCAAATACTGCTGCGGCAACGGTAACGCGTTGGGTGTCATCGAATAGGCCAGCGGCACAGACACACTTAAAGGAATCAATTTGTCTTTAAATAGATACAAATTGGGCGTGCCCACTTGCACCCAGCTAAACTTGTTGTCTTTCTTATACAGAATGGTTAGCTCATAACACGACTTATAAGAGTCACGGTTTTCACCGCGATAAATTAGATCGTTAATTAGAAGCGTACACATTCTAAGAAAATTACAATTGCGGGACAAATAGGTATTCATCTCGAAAGGAGAAGTCACTTCGACGTCGCCTTCCGCTGCAAACACAAACTTTTGGATTTCTTCGAAAATACGATCTTTGAAACTGCTCTCACCCCAACACGTCATAATAACAATCATATTCAAGTCGGGACTGTGAAACACAGTCGGCTTAGGACGAATGACTTTGGTACTATAGTTTCGCTCGTGAAGTTTCACTAATGAGCCCCATATTTTTTCAGTTTAACAAAGGCCTTAGAATAATAGTCGCCGTCTTTAACATCCATCTCTAAAATTTCTTTCCATTTCTTGATAGCACACGACTTGTTTTCCATGCACTCGACCTGGTTATATTGCTCTTCAATAACAGACTCATCCCAAATTGGCTTAATTTCTTTTGCCAAATCCCGCTTTAGGCTAGCAATGCGGTCTTCAAAGCTGCCATCCAAAGGATTTACCTTCTGAGCCTTTCTGAACTGATCGATCGCTTCTTTATATTTTTTCTGATTAGCAAACTTCTCGCCGTCCTCGACATATTTAGACGATTTCGAAGAAATCATTTTTTGGATCGACGCTATTTTTCTGTGCGAAATATCTTTCAATTCTTCTGGGTCAGGCAGGTCCTGCCTTAAAACGACTTTGTATTCATCAATGGCTTGCAATAGATTACCACTTTTTTCAGACGAATGCGCGCGGTCATAAATCGATTTAAGCTTAGCAACACGCTCGCGATAATTTTTCTGCTCGGCGGCTTTCCTGTTTTTTTCTTCGATATGAGATTGGATTTTAAGCACAGCTGCCTGATGTTGAGGATGTTCAGGGTTGATCATCACGGCGTCTCGCGCACACTCGTCGTACTCGCCCATAGACATTTCGGGGTTGGATCCTAGTTTCTTTTCGCACTCATTATACACTGTCGAAACGATCTGCTCTTGCTTTTGTTTTATTTCCATTTCCTTATTATGACGATCTATCTCGCGTTGAGCTTCTATTGCAATCGTTGCGTTTTTTAGAAGATCATCTACTTCTAAACCAAATTTAGTTTTCTTATATTGAATACCGGCATCTTCTAGCTTCTTAATGATCTTCTGAGCCTCATCATACGAAAGCTGATATGATTTTTTGAAATAGTAGTCTGTGGCGATTTCATAACTTTGCTTCAATAACGATAGTTCACTTGGCGAAAGTTTGCTAAATGGGTCTGATGGATTAGCAATCTTATTTACTTTTTTCGGTGCTAAAAACTCACTATAACCAACAAACATGAAAACCAGCACTACAGCAGCAACCAAAAGCAGACGGATCTGTTTCTTTTTATCAGCACCTGATTCATCGTACTCTTCATATTCACCCTCGGGCATTGGTGCTTGCTGATAATTGTAGTTGAGTCCATTTTGATCTACATAAGGAGCCATGCCTTGGTTTTGATTTTGATACAATGATGGCAATGGAGCCTGTTCAGAAGTATAGTGCACTAATGAATTTTGCGTCGCTTGCGTGTGCGCGATACTCATTCCCGTATGAAGGGCCGGCAAACTAGTATGCTCTGGATTCTGAAGGTTAGCGTCCTGAATCTTTTTAAGCTCGTTATCAAAATCTTTGTTTTTAAGTTCGAATATCATCATCGAATCTAAAACTTGGATTCGGTCACCACTTTTCAAAGGAGTCGCTTCATTGGGATTAAGTGCTTTCGAATTTAACGACGTCCCATTCACACTACCAAGATCGACGATGAAATAACCATTTCCTTCGCGAGTAATTTTAAACTGCTTACGACTGACGCGGTGATCGTCAATTAGAATTTCACAGGATGTTTCACGACCGGCAATCCACTCGTTTTGATCTGACAAAACAACCAAGTTTTGCAAAAACTGATTGTCGTCCATAAATTGAATATGCGGCAGATACGAAATGCCGCCGACACGAGTTTTTTCAAACTCATCAGCATCACCGACTATCACATTTTCTTGTGCAACCACAGGTATATTGAAATCCGGTTGCATCGTCTGCATTGTCTGTGGTGCCAAAATCTCTTTTGGATCTTCTTTTATAAATTCAAAATCGTAAGGATAAATACTGAAAACGGAATCTTCTTCTAAGGTAAACTGGCGAACTCTTTCTTTGTTAAATTGAATATCGCCAAAGCGAGACAAAACTTCTACCATCCAAGCCTGATCAAATTTTAAAACAAAGTGTTCTCTGGAAATGGCTTTGCCTGCTTCCATGTAAATATCGGCGCCTTCTTTGCGCCCCGCCAAATAACTTTTAGCTTCATCTAAGATAATTTCTTTAACTAATTTTCCGCTTTGTTTTACTCGCAAGGATGACATTAGAATCTCCTCACTCTATCTAGATTCGTGCACTCTTCAAAAAACTGCTTAGCTTCCAAATATTTTGGATGCTTCATGTTGTTGCGGATATAAAGCTGTACAGTTTGAAATGACGATTTACACATTCTATAGTTACTATTTTCTCTATATTTTAACCCTTCTGCAAAGTAGAAATCAATCAGACGGTCTAGCTTTCTTTGTGCATCTCGAGCAAATTTATCGGCATCAACTAATGTAGGGTCACTTTGATAGGCCGAATTTAAAAAGCTAATTGCTCGCTGATAATTGCCATTCAAAAATTCGCGCATTCCACTAATAAAAAACTGTTGAGCCATGGCTTGGCGTGAATTCTGGTTATCCATTTTGGCCAAAGCGGTTTTCGCACGCTCGACTGAGTCTTGATAACGACGATCGTCCTGAAAAACAGGTGTTACAATCTCTACTGGTTTTTCTGGCTTTGCATTCTCTTCG
>CAZCHT010000233.1:0-4867 GCA_964498705.1 uncultured Bdellovibrio sp.
ATCCATAAAAAGAGATAGCCAGCAATAAGTCCCACCGTGATTCCGAGGGCACAAAGAATAGCACTTTCAAAAATAAAAATGGTAAGAATTTTTCTTTGAATGAAGCCAAGACTTTTCAATAACCCAATTTCCCTGGTACGTTCTTTTACATTTTTTGAAAATGTCATACTAATTGAAAATCCACAGATACAAATTAAAACAAAAATCAAAAAAGTTCTAAATAAGTTGAGCAGATTTATCGTGCGATTATAAGAATCACCAACAGGATGATTTTGCCAGCGTACGATTTGAAGTGTTGGATCATTCATCGTTTTATTGAATTCGTCTATGAATTGATTTGCTGACATTTGGTCTGCTAACAATACAGTGTAGTAGCCAACGCGATCCGTGTTTACTAAAACTTGAGCATCTTTTAAATCGGTCAAAACATAACGAGCATCTATGGCTTTTAAACCAGCATCCGTTAGCCCCGACACTTGCATAGATAACGAGTTCACTTGGCCAGTTGCCGTCGTGGTGGTCAGTTGAAAATCGTTAGTATCGCAGGTAAATTCTCGGATGCCCTCTTTAAATCCACCAATGACGTTGACAACATTTTCTCTCAGCTTAGGTCGGCATCCTAAAGTCCTTGCTAGAGCTTGTCCTAGTAGAATTTTCTGTCCGATGTTTCCAATATGTAGAGGTTCGCCGTATAGTGCATTCCAGGACCAATCTCTACCTCGCAATTTTAATCCATCTTGCTGGTCAAATGCTCGCGCGGTAAAGATCGTCGAAACCCGCCCATTATTGATCGTTCCAGAAAAATCTAGATTTTTAACGGCGGCAATAGCTTCGTTTGGACGAGATGCTAGGTAAGTATCGATTTTTTTTTGTTGATCGGTCGAGATAGAGTAGGCGATGGGTTCTGCTTTACCTTCTTTTAAGCGCAGTTTTGGATTCTGTATAATCAGATCGCCATACATTAATCGGTAGCGGTGCACATTTGAATAAAGGCCAGTAACATTTTTGATATAACCATCGAAAATTAATAAAGAGAAAAATGCCATAGAAACCGATAGCAGGGCAGCCATAGACGGGCGCAGGTTGGCCCGTACATTTCTAAATGCGATGAGAAACAAAAACTTCATGTATATTATTCTGCGCTAGTCGGAGCACCTGTGTCTACTACAGTGTCTAACACCTGGATGCGTACGCGATATTCTGGATCCAGGCAGGCAATGGCCCTATAACCCAGAATATACCCTTTGCCGATACTGCATGTTCTAGCGGTTGGTGGGTCCAGAGGCGACAATGAAATTCGTAGAGACGATCTTGGAATGCCAGCATAATGTTTTGCTAATAATTTCTGAGTTTCAAATTCAATCACTTTTAACCAAGAGGCCTTAGTCAAAACTACTTTTGCCGATTCACCTTTTTTAAAAGCTTCCAATGAACCTTCGAAAAAACTGTAATCCAAAGTCAGTGAGCCAGTTTCATCTTTATATTCTAAGGTGTACATTTTATTAGATTTTAATTCGAATCCAAAAGAGTAAGCACTTAGATTTGAAAAAATATCTTTTTGCCATTCGTCTGTTGTTTTCATTGGGACTGGCGAACCATCACCATTCGTCGCGTGTAAATTAATTGTACGTTGGATTTTACCGATGGAATAGTTGATTGCATCTTTAGGTTGGCGGAAGTCGCGTGATCCATATTGTAATACCTTAACGAAATGATACTCTGTCGATCTTAATACTTTTACTGGCGGAGCAACAACGGCAGTCGGCTTCGGTAAAAAACCAGCTACGTAGGCGTTAATCTCTTCAGCCGCTTCGGCAAATAATTTTAAGCCAACTTCTTGTAATTTTAAGTGAACGCGTTTTAATATTTCTTGATCTTGAAGGTTCGAACCATGGCAATCTTCTTTTGAACGATACATAACCCAGTTAAGGCTGCCATTGTTAATTTCACGGTTTTCAGCTTTTAGCTGTGCCGAATAGTCTGTCACTTTTTGCAGTAAGCACGCTTCAATAACTTTTGGGTCTTCAACAAGAAGTTTTGAACATTTTTTATCTGATTCAGAATCTGCAGTGCCGTCGTCTTCGATAGGACATCGTGAGCCATCATCGACAGCAGAGGAATTCGCTTTCGGGACTACCGCCTGATTTACCGTTGAAGCTGGGGTATTTGAGTTTTGTTTTGGGGCTGGAGCACCAGAAACAACCGGTGCAGGGATTGAATCCGTTGGTTTCGGGATCACGGGTTGGTCAGTCACTGTATTATCACCGTCTTTTTTTGGTTGGGCTGAAGAATCTGCGGGGGGCGTTTCTGTTCGAGGGGCATCTGGTTGAGGGGTTTTGTCTTTATCCTTGTCGGCATCTTTTGCGCCGGCAGTATCAGCCGCCGCCTCTTTTTTCGGTTTCACCTTTTCGGAAGTCAGTGGCTCAGCTTTTTTCGCGCAGGCAGCAAACATTAGTAAACTTACAATGGCCAATGATACTTTTGAAATAGTAGCTTGCATAAATCGCCTCACATATTTTGAAACCTGGGTATCCAAACATATAAGGGAATTGCAACCGGGGCGCCTATAGGAAAGCATATAGCCCTAATAGAGGAACTAGAGTTGGGCCAAGTGACTATTTTTGCAGGGGTATGTCTAGTACTTGATACTATTCTGAGAGGTGTAAAATCGGCCTGCCAGAGGAACTCCGTCCGGAACATCTTTGAAGGCGATAGGAATTGACACTGTTTCCTCAGAATTTAACACGTAAAAATGAACGTGAGGAAAAACTGTTTGTCCCACCATTCCGCTCAAAGCAATGGGTTGTCCTTGTTGAACATGATCGCCGATTTTAACTAGCGCACCGTCTTTTTTGATATGGGCATAGACTGATCGTTGACCGTCGGAATGTGCAATCGTGAGAAAGTTTGAACGCAGACCGATGCCGTCGTCTTGATCTTTAACTTCAACCACTTGACCTTGGCGGGCAGCAAGAATTTGTGTGCCGTTGGCCATGACAAAATCCCATGCGTATTTATGTGTGCCTTGATGACTTGTAAAACTGCGATTACCTTGGGCCACAAAGCGAGAAACCCCCGCGGCCCAGGGCAGTTTGTACTCGGAGGTTTCTTGTGGCGGATATTCATTTAACTCGGGACCCGTAAGGAAAATGATAAATAGGAAGTAGGGTAAAAACCATAGTATAGAGAATATTTTTATTTTATTTAGGTGCTGTTTCCAAATGCGAGGTCGAACAAGTAAACCAACTCCAAACCCAATACCTAAAAAGAGTGAAATAAAAAAAAGAGAGGCGAGCGCGGGGTACATAGAGGTACTGTAAGGACATTTTGCCTCGTCGTCAATTTGTCTAAACTAGGGAAATTTGCCCGATCGACAATTGTCTGAGTGTTTAATAGCATTTCAGTTGGAGTCATTTTTGCGGTGTAAATTTGTTGAGAACTCCAGGGAGCTCACAAAAAATGAAAAATCTAATTCAGAAATATAAGTACCATGTGCTATCGGCAATCCTTTTTACACTATCGATTGTCTTTTGCTACTCGTTGATTTCGGTATCTAATGCTAACCAGGTTCTAAAAGCTGATGCGGCCGAGATAAAGAGCATTAAGTATGGTTTGTTTAGCGTTAATCAATGGAAAAATCAGATTTTTCTAATTGTTACGGATCAAATCAGTAACATGGATATTAAAGGAAGCAAGAAAGATATTAAACCGGTCGTTGAGGCCCAGTTAGATAAATTAATCGACTCCGTCGATCAAAAAATAAAAAAGAAAAATAGTGAATCGGTGTCCGGTAAATTTAAACAAGCATTTATAAATACATTTGTAGATATGAAAGAAATTAAAGCGGGCATTCCTCAATACGCCGACGAAATTATCAAGGTTATGCAGCAAAATAAAGTGAAACAAAAAGTACAAATAGTACTAAAAGACAAAGTAGAGAATTATTTCGATAGCACGTTTCAAGAAGAGGATATGTCGCGAATTAATAAAATCATTGCGCGTGTTGATGCGGCCGATGTACAAGATGCAAAGAATAGACTGCAAGATCGTGTATCTGAAAACAATAGAAACATCTCTACGGCTACATTTAGTTTTCTGGTCTTTGCGGTTTTGGTATTTTTCATAGTTTCTTTTTTTGGCAAACAATTGAGCCCCGTTGCATTTTTCACCCTAGCAACATTGCTAATGGTGCTTTTGGTTTCAGGCGTAACGTTGCCGATGATTGACTTAGAAGCCAAAATTTCTGAAATGAGTTTTGTGTTATTGGATCATCCTGTAAAGTTCACAGATCAAATTATCTATTTCCAGTCCAAAAGCGTATTGGACGTATTTATGGTGATGATTACTAATCCAGAATTACAAATGAAAATCGTCGGAATTTTAATTGTCATGTTTAGTGTTGTTTTCCCTGTTCTAAAAATGATTTCGGCCACTATTTATTATTTCGATGTTAAAAAGCTAAAACAGAATAAAATCGTCCAATTCTTTGTTCTAAAATCGGGTAAATGGTCGATGACCGACGTTATGATAATAGCGATTTTTATGGCGTATATTGGGTTCAACGGAATCATTTCTAGCCAATTAGGTGAGCTGGGCAAGGATAACGAATCTGTAATGTTATTAGCGACGAATGGTACATCATTGCAGGCAGGATTTTTTCTATTCTTTGGATACGCAATGTTAGCTTTAGTGTTCTCTGAGCTGCTTGTTCACAAGGCCCATGTATATTCGGAAGAAAACGTTATATCTAATAAACGAAAGATAAGTGTCGTAAATGCATAGGGTGCCGATTGAGGGGAGCTTATGATTTTAGAAAAGGTTCAGACACTTTATAAGGACATTCAAAATTTAGTTTCACTATATATAG
>CAZCHT010000234.1:0-4829 GCA_964498705.1 uncultured Bdellovibrio sp.
TCGAATCTTGAATGACTTTTACTTTATCGAAGTCATAGAAATCTTTTTCATCGGAGACTTCTTTGTAAGCGGCCGTAATAGTTGCCTTATCAAAAAGCACATGAATTCCCATAGCAGCTTGGCTTAAAATGGCTTCCATTTTTTCCAATGCCTGTTCTTGAAACATGTTCTTATCAAAGGGTGCTGACGGGTTATTTGATTCCGTAGACAATAGCGCCTCCATCCATAGGTTTGCGTTTTTATCAGAGCGTTATTACTTGAACACAATCGTTTGTTCTTAGCTTAATGCTGATGGGTGTTTTGACTTATTTCAATTGAAAACTGCTTCGGTTGACTTACGCTGTCATTCTTGTCTCAGCGGCAGCAAGGTTATTGATAGACGCTATGAAAACAGTAATGATGAACAGATGAAGAAGTCTAAAAACAGAGGCAAGAAAAAGATTCAGGAGCTGTACGTGATCGACGAAGACAAGAACTTAGTTTTTGATTCTGAGGACAAGGTATTTACGTTTTTTGAAGAGCCCATTCAGCGCATTGAAGAGTTATATCAAACTATCCGTCGCCCTGATGATTTCACCGATGAAGAGCAAGTTGAAGAAGAAGAAAGCCTAGACCTGACGCTGAGCGATCCAGATGAAATCTGGTTAATGGAAAGTTTTTTTAAAAAAGCACCTATTCATGTTTTTGTTAAGACAATCACTAAAAATGCATTGATCTATGACTATGTAGCGATTGTGTTTCTTTCTACAAAAGAACGAAATCCAACGTTTGTGCTTTCACACTTCCCAACTAAATTTAAAGAAACGGCAGAAGCCTTTAAAGATGGGGAAATGATTTTCAGCCACGAAATGGAAATCAAACATTTCGCTGGATTAGACGGCGATTCCATTTTAGAAAACGACGAGTTATCAATCGGATTATTTAAATCGATGCTTAAATTACGCACTGAAAAAGATATTCAATTGGAAAAATTTAAAGAATTTTTGGAAACTCGTGAAGACACAATCGAAGCCCCAGATGAAATCTGGCGCAAGAACGATCACGACGGAAACGTGTTCGTGACGTTCATCAAAGAATACACAGAAACAGAATACGACGATTATTACTACATCAGCGTTACGCTGGAAGAAAATAATTCCGACGTGCATACGCTGCTATTTTCATTTCCAACGAATGATGAGAATTTGGTGGATCGGTACAGATTAGGAGAGAATCTTCAGGCTGAGGAAGTTAGTCAGGAATCTTCGCACTAAACCTCCAGGCAATCTGGCAGTCGGGCAGACAGGCAATCAGCCCTGGAGCCAGGCAGCCAGGAAAAATCTAACCTTGAAAAAGAAAAACCCGGAGTTACCGGGTTTTTTAATTTAAAATGTATCCTTAATATTACTGAGCTGTGTAAATCGTCGAGCAAAACTCAGCCGCTTTCGTTTGATATGTCTGCGCTGTCCATCCTTGTCCTGTGTACGCTTTGAAAGGGTGCAACGCTTGTAATGTTGAATGACGAACGCTGCCGTCTTTGTCTGTAGCGTAGCGAGCTGGATCAGCATCGAATGCTGGGATTAAGCTGTCTAATTGAGCTACTGTTGCGTTAGAAGATGAGTTGTAATAAATCGCTGAGATCGCATCGTAGTCAGCATTAGGATCAACTAATTGAACCACAATGCGAGTCTTTTTAAAGAATTGATCTGGAGTTGAAACACCAAGTTTTGCAGCCGCTGCAGATAAATCTCTCCAGTAAAGTGACGTCATGCCAGAAGCTAGTAATTTGCCATCAGCGATTGAATACAAGTTCATCGTCAAGCGACTTTCGCCCCACATTTTACTGCCGGCTGAATTCACCATGTATTTGTGGAATTCGATGTAGTTCAAGTTAGAAGAGAAAGCGGAAGGGATCTTAGTGATTTTTAAGTTAATGCGATTTGGATCTATAGATTCGCCATCTTGATACGTTGACGTATTATAAGAGATCGTCGAGCCTGTCGCTTGGTTGCAATAAGCCAGAGGGCGGCTTGATGTATCTATACTAGTTACATCTGTTGCAAGCAGGCGGCTTGAAGTTGAGTAGTTGTCTGCAGTACCTTTGCTAGCTCCACACGCTGACAACATGGCTGTTGTGATTAGTAGTAAAGTTAGTTTTAGATAAAAGCTTTGTGTTCTCATAAATACCTCTTACTAGATAGTATGAGCAATCAGTCTGCCATGTGTCTGTTTGAGGCGTTTGTAAGTGTTTGGAATTTTGGTGGTTTTGTTGTCTCAGTGTGGGAAAGAAATTTTTCTTATTATGGGGCGTTTGGGGGTGCCAGGAGTGACGGGAAAAGTCAGTCACCCTTTCCTTGGTTCTTTTAGATTTGGGTTGTTTGGTGTTTCAAAAAGAGATCTTGGTGGCAAGTGGGCCGTCGCTTGAACGAGACTTCTATTTTTGGGAGGACGCCCTCCATGGGCTCAGGCAGCCGGTTCGCTGCGCGAACAATACCGCATCCATGCGGCGGCTGAGCCTCCCAAAAACAGAAGTCTCGTTCAACCAACGGCTTTTCCAAATGCGATTTTTTGAAACACCAAACAACCCAAATCTAAAAGACGTTTGCCACACCCATCCGCGGGTTTTGTTTTGTGGTGGCTCGGTGTTTGGTGCTTTCGAATTTAATTTTTTAATTGAAGATAGGCGAGCGTTACTCGCCTGGTATTTACAAGGCTTTTGCTTGGGCGATTAGTTCGTAGGATCTTAATCGATCTTCAGGGTGATACGTATCTGATGTGATGATTAGTTCATCAGCTTGCGTGGACTCGATGAATTTGTCTAGCTTCTCTCGTACTGTTTTTGCGTTTCCGGTTACTAGCATTCCTAGCATCGATTGGACGTGTTCTCTTTCTGCTGGGGTCCATAGTTTGTCCATGTCCTCTACTGGGGGTGAATTTAGTTTTCGGTTTCCTTTTATGATTCCTAGGAATGCTTGTTGGATGCTTGTGGATAGGTATTTCGCTTTTTCGTCTGTGTCGGCGGCTACTACTGGGATGCCCATCATTACGTAGGGTTGTGGATGATCTTTAGTGGGTGTGTACATGGATCTGTAAACATCAAAGGCTTGCATCATCATTGCTGGAGCAAAGTGGCCTGCGAAGGCGTAGGGGAGTCCCAAACGTGCTGCTAGTTGAGCGCTATAGAGGCTGGAGCCTAGGATGTACATTGGGACTTTGATGCCGTTGCCGGGAATGGCTTTTATTTTTTGGCCGGGTTCGGCGGGGGCGAAGCAGTATTTTAGTTCTTCGATTAGATCGCCGAAATCATTTTCATGGCCGGCGTTGCGGCCGCGGATGGCGCGCATGGTTTGTTGATCGCTGCCTGGGGCGCGGCCTAATCCTAAATCGATTCGTCCGGGGTACAGCGATTCTAATGTTCCAAATTGTTCAGCTATGATCATTGGTGAATGATTCGGCAGCATGATGCCGCCAGAGCCGACGCGAATCGCCGTTGTGTGTTCTGCAATATAACCAATCAGTATGGATGTAGCGGCGCTGGCGATGCCTTCGATGTTGTGATGTTCGGCTAACCAGAACCGCGTGTAGCCTAATTTTTCTACGTGTTGGGCTAAATGTTTGGAGTGGGCATAGGTGTCAGCTAGAGATTTGCCGTCGGCAACTTTAGCAAGATCCAAAACGGAAATAGCAGCAGTCGATAAGTTTTTCATGAGGCCAATCTCCTATTTCTCGTTCCAATAAACGATTCGTGGGGGGCCTTTGGGAATAGGTTGCTGTGCGGGGGTAGTTCCTGCGGTTGGTGTTGTTCCTGCTGCTGTAGGCGTTGCTCCCGGAGTTCCCGGTGGAGGCGACGTTGTTAGTCCTGCTGGCTGAGCTTTCTCGTCGACCTTTTTTTGAATTTCGTTCACGGTCTCGGCTACCTTATTTATATCTAACGTAATGATATCAATTTCGCGTTTAGAACCACCGTATTCACCAATTGAATTAATGCGAAAACTACTGAAACTATCTGTATTAATCGGAAACTCTTCTTTGTTAATTGAAACACGAGCACCTTTTTGATCTAAGAATTCCCAAAAGGCCGCTGCGTCCTTGAATGGTCCCAATTGAGGGTCCTGGCGACGCTTGATGACTTCGGCCGCCACATCTTTTGTGATTGTCGGATCAATGGATTGTAAAACTTCAGAGGTCGCTGAGTTAGGATTTAGGCCCTTCACACCGTAGATAGTGATCTGCGGTTCTAATATTTGATAGAACTCATCCGTCATGCCTGTGACTAAACGAAGTTCTTGGATTGTGCGAAAATTTCGATTAGGAGGAAACGTATCGGTGCCACGGTCTTTGTAGCCCGCTTTTTTATCACCGCCATTTAGACTTTCATTTTTTGTACTCATCCAATCGGCCACATTATTTATCAATGTGTCAAAGCGATAACCATTATAATTCTTAGAAAACTCTTCGTCGTTTTTAACTCTATTTTCAAACAATGCGATCAATTGTTTTTTTGTGATTTCACGCAATGTTTCGGACGGGGACGCTAAATTTGTGACATCAATCTTAGAACCTTCATCAGTAATTTTTGTGGCAAACGCGGCATCCAGCAAAGACTCTTTCGTTTTGTCTTTCACGATGTCTTTGTCGACAGCATTTAATCCGTCCGGTAATTCCAGAGGCCAAATTAAAGGGAACTGCCAAATCTGATCTAGCATGCCATTTTGAGGTAAACTTTTTCCTAGTTTCTGCTGTACGGTTTGGAAAACTTTAATACGAAGCAAAGACAAATCAATTCCACTGCGAGTCGCATAGTAGGCTTTCACACGATTAATTTGTTGAGCGTTAATTAAGTATTCAAC
>CAZCHT010000235.1:0-4736 GCA_964498705.1 uncultured Bdellovibrio sp.
AACTCGTTTTTTTCATGTGTTTAAAAAGAAAGAACTACGAAAAGGAAGACCGAGCTTGAATCGTAGCTTCAAGCGAAACATGACGTCACTCAAAAAAAATACTGGGTTTTTCTACATGGACTTGCAAAATTTTGCAAACAACGGCGCGTGTCCGCGCTGTTCGCGATACACGTGGACGCAGATGTAGATACTTGCAATCGCGGCGAAGAAACACCAGACCGATGTTGTGGCGTACTTCCATGATGACAGTGTGATCAATAGTCCTGCTAATATTAGGAAGCCAGTTGTTCGTACCCATTTTATAGATGAAATAAAAAATGGAAGTACTGTTGACGAGAAATAGAAAATCGCGTGCATGTTCGGAGGGAAAAATGAAGCCGTGTTTTTCTCAAATCCGTAGTTCAGGCACTGACCAACGATTTCACTGCGTGGGCCTCCTGTCCAGATGACATACGTTGCAACCACCGCGAAAAATAATCCCATCGCTTGGCTAATATATAGGAAAAGTTTTCTTCTTGGAACCGTTTCCATTTTTAAAATTGCCCTCGGAATCCAGGCGGGCCACAGCGCGAACGCAATAAATATAAAGGCGACAACAGCGCCCAGTTGAAATGAATAGAGATTGCTATCTTGTAGCGTTAACCAAACCATGCCTTCCGCGGCTTGCTGGGCGCCGAAGATAAAAGGTAGGGCGACAAAGCCCCGTTGATTTGGATCTTTATTTAGAATCATCGCTGCTGCCCCGGTTGAGGCAAGAACGGCCGCTGATGTAAAACTAGCTGTGGCTGAAAAGCACATGGAATCCCCCAGATATACTTTAAACGTAGATGATTTTGTAGAGATACATCCTTAGATTCAGATAAAGCAAATGTCGGACCGGCGTTTTGTAAAATAACATCGGTTTACAAACAAACGTTTGTCCGTTACCCGAGACTCAATGAGCCCACGTTTTTTGTGTGTTTGTCAAAAATGTTGTCAGTTTTTACTGTGTAGATATCGGTAGTTACGCTGTCGCGTTGGCCTTGAAATCGCATTTTCAAAATCGAAAATTAGGATATCAGACGTATGTTGTATAGAATCGTATATTTTTGTATCGCTTGGGTGTTGCTTTGCCCGGGGCTAGGCTTGGCGCAAACAGTCCCAGAGATGTTTTACTATAGCGATTTGCTGACCGGTCTACGCACATCCGGTGATATGCACGCAGCCATTAAACATCGGTTTAAACGTACTAACCTGAACGAAATTCTTTTCGCTGATCGACCTGATTTAACGGCACCTAAATTTTCAAATAAAGATTTAGAAAATATTCTGACTAATTTAGCCGAAATGCGATCACATATCCCAGATTTACAAAGTTTTCTTTCAGAAAAGCCAAGATTTCCAGTATGGCATGTTTTTCCAGACGGGAGTGCGCGTGAAATTCCAAATAGTATCATCGAGCAGTGGAAGTTAATCCCTAAAAACTTGCAAAGTATATTTTTGCAGCGACCGAAGTCAGCGAACGATATTAAAAGTTTAGTGAATGTATTTATGCAAAAGAGATCAGAAGAGAATCTACAAAATATTCAGCGTGCAGTGTTGGGTATGGTTCTAAGTGAAAGAGACATTTTTCACTTAGCGACCGATACTAAATTAACTCCGTATGATTACCGCGCTTATTTTAAAATGGTGATCGGGCAGCTGGCATTGAAAGTTAAGGAACACGAGCTGCCAGGAAAAGTAATGGATACGCTTCCAGCGTTTGCTGAAAGGCTTGGACTTGCCAAATTCGAAGACGAGCGAAAGGGTCTAATCATTACTCCTATGTCGCGCTTTGAAGCGATATTTAAAGGCGTTGGACCAGGCGAGTGTGTGCGAACGTGCATTACTCGTTATGCGGACGCTTTTTACAAAGACTCTATTCATTTAAAAATAATGAAAGACGGCGAAGAAATTGCCTACGTAGGTCTATATAAAACGCGCCTGACTTCGACATCTAAGAAAGTGAAAGTTTGGTATATAGAAACGATTCAAGGCCCGATCTTATCCGATTCAAAAAATAAATCAGACTACGTCAAAGCTATAGTTAAAGCTCTTCAAATTCAGGCTCTACGCAGCGATGCGATGTTGGCGTTTCCGGCGGAATCGCACAATGCCATGAACTACAAAGAGATCGTTGCTGAAATGTACGGTCGGCCAGAAAAGTTTGATGGTAAATTAGTGGTCGTTGATTTTGAAAAGCCGGAAGATGAAAAATTTGTTAAAGGCTTGGCTAATACAATCGGGACGCCTTTTGATAAAGAGGTCAAACGCGCGTCGGGGTACGGCGCCAAGTACAGTATTAACAGTTTAGAGTTTAATAGTGGTGGCGGTCGTGCATTGCTGCCGCAACCGGGACAGCCAGATTGGGTATGGAAGAAAAGCTTTCAGCTATTCCAGGGGCTAACCAGCGATGCAAAAGAAACCGAAGTGTTAAGTGTCGAAAAGAAGATAGAAATAGTAACTTCATTTTATGATGAATATACAGGTTTAAAAATTTTGTATGATCAAATGCTGGAAACCACGAATGCTGAAGATAAAACTAAACTAATGCGCGCGATTTTTAAAGAGTCTCCGATTGAACTTGCCAGTGAAAATTTTGCGACTCACTATAGTTACGTCGAATTTCAAACAAAAAATGTAGTGCAATCCTACGAACGTGCGCAGCGCTTAAAAAGTGAGTTAGCGCTAAAAGCAAAAACGGGAACAGACTGGCTTGTCCTATTTGAACTTGCTGATATCGAGAAAGATCTTTTTCGTCGATTTATCGTTGCATCGGTTCCTGACATTGAAAAAATGGTAGGTACGGATTTTCCTTGGTTAGATTACTATAGAATGGCGCTGAGTTATCAAAAGGATATCGAATTAGACTACTATCTATCCCGAACTATTTCCCGAAATATCACCACAACAGACCAGTATTTGGAAATACTGGCGATAAATTCTGGCGAGCAAATAAAGGGAACAGTGATGGGGGACAAAGCACTGCAAAATCGATTTGTCGCAGAAACTTGGGAGAATTTCTTACCTAAAAATTCTTCTCAAGAGCAGATAACGTATCTAACTTCGATACTAAAAAGACTAGATGATTCGGCAGATCTGTCTGTGCGACGCAAATTTTTAATGGCGCAAAAAAATTTGGAGCTCTTTCCAGAGTTGAGTCATATCGCTATTCCGGCAGGCGTTTCAGATTTTTTTTCAAAACAGATCACCATCTTAAATTACGAAGCCGTTCTGAACGTGGGGCAAAAAATGAAACCAGAAGATTTTAAATCGTCTTGGAATCGCCTGCGTAGTAAAATTTTGCTAGATGAAAATCAAATCCAAGCGATCGATGAAAAAATGAAACGGGTTCAGAAGTTAATCTGCCTTTCCGTTTACAAATAGATGTATTGTAAAAACTAATTAAATTTACTATACTATCGAAATTACTAATAACACGAGGCCAGTATGAGTTTATCGTCGATCCAATTAGATGCGTTTTGGGCGTTGTCAAAGTCGGGAAATTTCTCTAAAGCAGCGGAATCGATCCATATTACTCAGTCTGCTTTGTCACAACGAATTATCAATCTAGAGGACGCTGTTGGAACGACGCTGGTTATTCGTGATTCCAATGGAATTAAATTAACAGATACTGGACAAGAATTGCTTAGATATATTCAAAAGAAGCAGGCTCTGGAAGAGGAATTCCAAACTCGTGCAGGAATGGATTCCCCGAGTTCGTCGCAGAAATTATCTGGGCGAATTCGAATTACATCGTTGTCGAGCTTGATGCATTCAGTTTTATTTCCGGCGCTAAATGAAATTATAGCAGGGCAGCCAGATGTACTGGTTGATACCTCAATCAGTGAAATGCGCGATCTTGAAAATCGACTGCGCCAAGGCCAAGCTGATTTCGTAGTAACTAGTGCAGAATGGAAAAAGGAAGATCTTAAAGGTTACAAGCTTGGCGAGGAAGAAAATGTTTTAGTTCGTTCGAAACTAAATAAAGAGCGCGAGAATATATTCCTAGATCACGATCCGCAAGATTCTACCACCGAGGATTTTATGCGACTGAATGGCCAGAAATCAAGATCGTTCAAACGATGTTATGTTGATGATATTTATGGAATTCTAGAAGGTGTTTCACTGGGGTGGGGTAGTGCGATTGTTCCTAAGCATTTGATCGACTCGAATCCCAAATATCAAGACTCCATAAAAATCGCTAAGGGTTTTACACCATTGAAAACGCCGATCTGGCTTTATCATTACGAGCAGCCGTACTACACGCGGTTAGAACAAATGGTGATCGATAGTCTGTGCGAAAATGTGCGCAAAGTTTTGGGATAGGTAGACGAACCGTAATTGTTATGGCAGATTAAATTTAAAAGGGGATTTTAATGTCGATTAAAAAAAAGGGCAGTTGTCACTGCGGATTAGTTCAATATGAGCTGACATTGGAAAAAGATTTTACAGAATGTATCGATTGTAATTGCTCGATCTGTCAACGTAAGGGGACATTGCTGGCATTTGTGCCAATGACCCAATTTCAATTGATATCGGGTGCGGATAGTTTAACTGATTATCTTTTTAATAAAAAAAGAATCCATCACAAATTTTGTAAAGTGTGCGGAGTGACTTCATTTGCCTCGGCGCAGATGCCTGATGGTGAGGTCGCGGCAGTCAATGTTCGATGTATTGAAGGTATTGATTTAAGCAAATTAAAAATTAATTCCTAC
>CAZCHT010000236.1:0-4622 GCA_964498705.1 uncultured Bdellovibrio sp.
ATCACGCCCCTATCTTGCCAAACTAAAAACTACCCCAAAAGAGCCAAATTAAAAACCGAAACAATCCCTAAAAAATATAAATCTAAAACTCAAGAACAAGTTCACGCCGATTAATAAAATCGCCGGAAGAGTTTGAAAATCTACCGACGGCCAGAGCCCCCCCTTAGCAAAACCGCATAAATTTTAAACTCACAGGCGCAGCCAATTAGCCCCTTAACCATGTAAATATTACACGCTATCTTGATTATTACGTAATATTACATATGATATGTTATTTTACGTAATTTATTGTTGACTTTGGCTTTTTGATTTGCGATTCTGCTTTTGAAAACAAGGGAGATTCATTATGGCAAGACTGGGAGTGACCAAAGACGATGTGTTTGCGGCTTGTAAAACGCTGTTAAAAGAAGGCGCTAACCTCACGGTGGCTAATGTCCGTGAAGAACTCGGAACGGGCAGCTACACCACATTGCTGCCGCTCATTGATGCTTTTAAAGCATCGTTTAAAGAAAGCTCTGAGAAGATTGCTGATGGCGCAAACGCGCTTCCGGCGTTGCCCGCGGAAATCAGCAACCAGGGTGGAAAACTTATTCAAGATATTTGGTGGCAGGCTACGATGCAGGCCAGTAAGAAAATCGATGAAATCTCAGTGCAATTTAAAAAAGAACTCGCTGATATGACGGCCCTGCTGGCGGCAAAAACTGAAGAACTATCTCAGTTTGCTGGTGACATCACTAAGCTCGAAAAAGAAGCTGAAAGCCTAAAGGCCGACGTAGAACAAAAAGGTCAAAACCTGAATCAAAAAGAGGGTGAAATAAAGCTTTTAAAAACGCAGCTCAAGGAAAAAGACGATGAGGTTAAATTATACCTTGAGCGCTCTGTTGCGGCAGAGAAGAAGCTCGAGTTTTTGAAAGAAGAAAAGCGAAAATAGTGGGCATTGTTTATGAAAAGAAATCTCGCAGGAAAAATGCGGCTACGGCTAGAATTAAAATAATTAAAAATCGTTTGGGAATCTCAAAAGAGTCTTTCTCACTCACAGTGCGAGCTCGTTTGCGGCTTCGTTGTGGTGCATGTTTTGATGTTTTTTGTACTCTTCTAGCCAGATTTTATAGCCTACAGAGCCTGGCTCAAAGTTAGTTAGGTATGTGCTGGTGGGTTTAAATTTCTCGGCCTCTGCGGGGAACTCGGAGCGGAAAGACTCAAACTCTTTTTGGATTTGCTCGAGCGCTAGTGAGCTTTGGATTTGCTGCATCTCCAAGCGAGATCGCTCGACATCTGCCATCGATGCCTTTAGCTCTGAGAGGTAGCTCTGGCTGATGTACCCGCCTGACTTTACCGCGCCGATGAGAATCGCTACAGGGTTACCGAGTTTTGATTTGATAGCATTTTTTGCCAGATCGTAGGAAAAGCCATCGAGCGAGCTTTGCAGATCCTCTGACGTTATTAACCCTTGTTTCACGAAATCTCGGAGTTGTTTGAGGGAAATGCGGCCTTCTAGATTTTTAGGTACGCTGAGCCATAAATCTGGCTCAAGTTCGCCCGGTGTAGTTGTTGTATTATTAATACTTAAATTACTACTACTACAGGGAGGGGTTGTCCTAGGTTCCGTCTTAGGTTCCGTCTTAGGTTTGTCCGATAATTGTCCTAAGTTTGTCCTAAGTTTGTCCGAGGTTTCGTCTTGAAGAATTTCATTCCAGACGCCTTCAGGTAACTCGTAAACAGTCCACCCACCTCTACCAGATCGGAACTCTTTTCTGGTAAGAAGAAGTTTTTGTTCAAGTCGTTGAATGCTCTTCTGTACTGAGAGACGAGTCGAGGCTAGTTTTAAATAAAGATGCTCAACAGATACTGGAGCCGTCGTTCTCTCTCCCCTAACTCGACACAAGTCATATATCAAAATGAGTATATTTTTTTGTAATCCCGACAGTGCCTGAAATGCCGAAATTGTCCTAGGTTTGTCCGATAATTGTCCTAGGTTTGTCCTAGGTTTTGTCCTAGGTTCCGTCTTAGGTTTGTCCGAGGTTTCATTATTCGTATGATCACCTTGTCTTACAATTGTCCTAGGTTTGTCCGATAATTGTCCTAGGTTTGTCCTAGGTTCCTTCTTATGATTGTCCGAGGTTTGTCCTAGGTTCGAATCGAAAGACAGATCACTTATTGGGTATGTTTGAACTTGGGCAGAGGTCGGAACATCAGCAAATCTAGTTTTATGATCAATACGGGTTTGTTCTTCTGCACTTATTGTTGGTTGAAAATGAATCACTCCGGCTTCACCAGTAAATTCGTCCATAACTGACAAGCTACCCTTAGATTTACGTTTTCTTTCCAGCTGTTTTTCCATTCAAATACCTACAATGTGGCTTCTTGCAATGGTCGTTCTGGAGCGTGACTTTTTTGTTTTTGGGTGGCTTCTAAAACCTGTTGAGCCACGACCCCATAGTCTTGAGCAGCCTTTGAGTCAGGAAAGCTTTCTGAAAGTAGTTTTCTTTTAACCTGAGCTGTTTTTACTTTAATATCGATTCTTATTGGAGAAAACACATGGCCTCCTCGTAATAAATTGGCGTCCTCTAGCCTTTGAAGGTCATCCAAAATATCCATATCTAGGTTTCGACGACCATCATGCATGGTTGGAACAATACCTAAGACCTTGGCAATTTTAATTTTTTTGTTTTTATAATGGCTCTCAATATTCTCAACGAAATTGAGTGTATTCTTCACTCCAACAACGGATAGAAGATCTGGGGAGCAAGGAAGAATCAAATAATCAGAATAAGTTACAATATTCGTTGAAATTAGGGATAGGGCAGGTGGAGTATCTATTAAGATAATGTCATAACCAGAGAGGCTGCTCATCCTAAGTTCTAGCAGCAACTCGGAGTCGGGCGTATTGGCATGAGTTTTTTCGAAGTCTCGCATAAACCGTCCACCGGACAGAATAACATCAATGTTTTCTCTAACTTTTACAGTCATATTTTGTGGATTGACGTTATTAAGAAGTACTGCGGCAAGACCGCCCTCGCTATTTTGGAGCTTGATTCCAAAAATAGTTTTTATATTGGATTGCTCGTCTGCATCGATGATTAAGACTTTCTTTCCAACTTTGGAAAAAGCATCGGCTAATGCAGAAATGGTCGTGGTCTTTCCCGTTCCGCCCTTGTGACACATAACTGCGTATATAACAGGCCTTTTCATTTAACCCTCCGATGGTGTTACAAAAATATTTCAGCAGTAAGAAGGTTTTAAAACAATGAAAAAAATTTTGTACGCATGGAGTTATATCAAATTCAAATTATGGATGTGGCGTAATAGCGATAATTGTTATCTTGTTTTTCCCAGGACCATAAAACCAAAAAATTCGGTATGCGGCGGGAGTGTTATTCTCAGCGTAGGCCTCAAAAATTTCTTCTCCATCTGGACCACGAAGAGAAGAATATTTATGAGTATTTAGGGCTGGGTGGCGCGGATTTGTTTCCAGGTATCCCAAGGCTTTACGAACTGCCTTAAGTCTTTTTTCAAGACCTTTTTTGTCCAGATCTTTGAGTTGATCTCTCGCCTCGTTAGTGAATTCAAGGTTGAAACTCAATTCTTATCGTCCTCTTTGGCATACTTAGCAAAAGACCCGAGAGACGTTACTCGTCCTACTTTAGCATCTGCCAACCCACGTCGTAAACTTGCTAGCGCCTCTTGGTTTTCAAAGAGCCACTTTTCTCGGGCAGGTATTTCCACCATTGGCTCAAGAAGTAAGCGACCTTCGCTATCCTTTGAAACGTTAAAACTGCTGATGCCATCAGCGAGCTTACTAAGCGTCACGCGGCCCTTCGAGTCTGGACGAACTTGTGTAACTGGAATAAATTTTGTTTTTTTTGCTTCCATATTTAATAGTATACACAATTGTGGGAATATACTCAAGTGGGATTTCCCACAATTGTGTATACTATTAAAACCAATAGGATCGACTTGATAAGCGCTACCGTATCATTAATTGAGCGCTTAATTCCCACTCCCGAGGCTACGATAAAATGTCCCCCTAGAGACCCCCAAGCTTTTACAGATCTCTGTCACCGAGAACTCCCCCTTATGAAGCGCGCGAGCCTGCTCAACTTTACTCTGATCCATTAATCGCGGACGCCCGCCGCATCTTCCGCGTGCCCGAGCTGCCGTAAGTCCCGCCTTGGTTCTTTCACTAATTAAAGCTCTCTCAAATTCAGCCAGCGCGCCAAACACATGAAACACTAATCTTCCGCCAGCGGTCGTAGTATCAATATTCTCTCTTAATGATTTAAACCCAACTCCTCTACCAGATAGCTCTTCCACCATAAGGATTAATTTCTTCAAAGTTCTACCTAAGCGATCAAGCCGGCACACCACAAGCACATCACCTTCGCGTGCATATTTTAATAAACCATCCAAGCCCACGCGCTCATCAATGGCGCCGCTGATTTTATCAGAGAAAAATTTCTCGCACCCAGCTTTTAGTAACTCATCATTTTGCGCATCCAGGTTTTGATCATCTTTTGATACCCGCGCATATCCAAGCAACATAATATTTCCTTTGTATATAGAGTTTTAAGTTCCCAAAAATCGTCCCAAATTCAAAGTAAAACCGCAAATAAACTCTATTT
>CAZCHT010000237.1:0-4580 GCA_964498705.1 uncultured Bdellovibrio sp.
CCTCTGCGGGGAACTCGGAGCGGAAAGACTCAAACTCTTTTTGGATTTGCTCGAGGGCTAGTGAGCTTTGGATTTGCTGCATCTCCAAGCGAGATCGCTCAACATCTGCCATCGATGCCTTTAGCTCTGAGAGGTAGCTTTGGCTGATGTACCCGCCTGACTTTACCGCACCGATCAGAATCGCTACCGGGTTGCCGAGTTTGGATTTAATCGCATTCTTGGCTAGATCATACGAAAATCCATCCAGCGAGCTTTGAAGGTCCTCTGGTGTTATTAAACCTTGTTTCACGAAATCTCGGAGTTGTTTTAGCGATATCCTGCCCTCTAGGTTTTTAGGCACACTGAGCCATAAGTCTGGCTCAAGATCACCCGGTGTAGTTGTTGTTTTATTAATATTTAAATTACTACTACTACAGGGAGGGGTTTCTAACGGTATAGCTAACGCCGATCTAACGCCTAATCTAACGCCTGACTCACGGCTAACTAACGCCGAATCGATTCCTTGCTGGTAAATGGACCTGGAAATTTTGAATTTTCTTAGCCCAACACGACCGAACTGTTTGGCAGTTACTTCGATAAATCCTTTTTCTTTTACTCTAAAAATCAAATTACGTAAGCCTAGACTATCAAGGTGTAGAAGTATTTTCAAATCTTCAGACCCAATAAAATCAGTTTCAAGATCTCCTAACCTGCGGCACTCTTCTGCAATAAAAATAATCAAAGATTTTTCTTTTCCAACAAGACCACTTATATCTAACGCCGAACTAACGCCTGACTCACGCCGAACTGGCGGTTCGTCTAACGCTGTAGCTAACGCCGAACTAACGCCGATACTTTTTCCTATTTTGTTGTCTAACGCCGAACTAACGCCTGACTCACGGCTAACTAACGGGTTGTCTAACGCCGAACTAACGCCTGACTCACGGCTAACTAACGGGTTGTGGTTTGTCTGAGTTAATTCAGAAATAGATTGCAGGTCTTTTTCGGCGCCCGCTCTTTGTATGTTCTTGGCGATGATATTGAGTGGTTGCCGCTCCTCTTCCTCATGATATGAAAAGTCGTCAATCGACACCTTAGATTTTTTAGACATTCATAAGCTCCAAAACTTTGGTCGTGAGCATTTCATACTGAGCCGAAGCCCTTGTATTTAGATCATAGATAGTTTGTTTTTTAATTGCGGCTCTTTTCACTCCAGCGTCTAAGCCAATGGGATCAAAAACATTTATCTTTCCAGTATATCTTGTTTTTATAACTTCTAGGGCTGATTTATCATTTGTAGACCGTTGATCCATTCTTGTGGGAAGTATTCCTAGGATAGAAGGAACCTTATCGTAGAATTCTTTTAATGTTTCACGGTTACTCAGGACGGCTTCTATCGTCGGAATGCTAAAGGCAGACAAGTCAGTCGGAATAATTATGGAGTCTACGAAAGTTAGCACATTTAAATTCATCAGGCCCATCGCTGGGGAGGTATCCACAATTATATAGTCGTATTTTTCCTCTAGGCCCGATTTTTTGAACCGCACGGCCATCAATTCATCTTGTTTTGGTTTGCCGGCCACTTCTTGCTCTAGTGAGGCCAATCTTTTCGAAGTCAAAAACAGATCGATTTCGCCACCATCAGTTTTTACTTGATGAAATCCTTCTTCAGGATTTTTCCCATCAATTAAGAAATCAGCAAAGTCGGCCTTATCTTTTAGACGAAGCTGAAAATAGCTTCTGACAGATCCTTGCGGATCTGCATCTACGAGAAGAACTCTGCAATTCGGATTTTTATTTTTGATTCCCGCAGCGATATTTACAGCTGAAGATGTCTTTGCAACGCCACCCTTAAATGAGATAATTCCAATCTTTTTGCAGCTCATTTTAAACCCCACAGTCTATTTAAAATAATGGTACATAGGTGAAGACTTTAAAGTCTAATTCTTATTAAATTTACCGTATGCGGCGAGTTATTTTTTTAAGATTCTTTTATTCGGGCTAGTGAGGGCTAAAGTTCCAAAAGCGAACTCCATCGATTTCATCTCAAAATTAAGTATTTTCTAAAGATATTGACTATAACAGCCGATGTTATATAATAGAATTTGTTATGAATCGAAAATTTGTAGAATTGCTTGGATTTAGAAAATTTATCGACAGCTGGGAATCTCCGCAGCAGGTGCTAGCATTGATTCAGGCGGAAATCCTTAAGGATCCGGAGATAGGTTCCGTAATGTCTGGAACCGGAGGACTTAGGAAGTTCAGAATCGGGCTGGACAATAGAGGAAAGAGCGGAGGAATTAGAGTTCTTTATGTTGATTTTCCGGAGATACAGCAAACATGGTTGGTAACTGTGTTTTCGAAAAACACAAAATCCAATTTAACGAAGAAAGAACAAAACGAAATCGCGGAGCTAATTCGTGCGATACGCAAGGAGCTAGGTATATGAAGACAACTCAGAAAATAACTGCTCTCGGTCAGGATATTATCGCCTCTCTTAAAGAAGGTCTTGAGCATGCTCAAGGTAAGATCGAACTTCGATCTAGCTCTGTCACGCTTCCAGACGAGCCACCAAAAATGTCAAAAAAGCTCGTCAAAGATATCCGTAAAGAATTGAATGTTTCCCAAGCGGTTTTGGCCAGGTACATTGGAGTTTCAACTTCTGTTGTGCGCGCCTGGGAACAAGGTCAATCAAAACCCAACGGCTCGGCATCGAGGCTTCTCCAGATTGCTGCGGCTCAACCGAAGACGTTCTTAATGATGGTGTCCATTCTTGGGCGAAAAGAAGAAAAAGCTTATTTTCGCAGTCTCGAAGCTGCCTTTTCAAAAGAGGTAGCTTCGAGACTGTAATTGTTTACAGACTTCTATAAAGAGTCCCTTTGGAGATCCCCAGGGTCTTGCAAATCTCAACAACTGGGATACTTTTCTCACTGTGCATGGCCTTTGCGAGCTGGATTTTAGTTTCATCCATAAGCCGGGGCCGCCCGCCCTTGTGTCCTCGATCTGCGGCCGCCTTCAGCCCCGCCAGAGTCCTTTCCCGAATCAGCTCCCGCTCAAACTCCGCCAACGCGCCAAAAATATGCAGAAATAATTTTCCGCTAGCCGTTGTTGTGTCGATATTCTCTTGAAGAGATTTAAAACCGATGCCACGAGCTGCAAGCTCGGCGATCAGCTCCACAAGATTACGAAGTGAGCGACCCAAGCGATCAAGCCGCCACACCACAAGTGTGTCACCAGGCCGAGCATATTTTAAAAGCGTCTCTAAGCCTTCCCGCGAAGCTCGGACGCCGCTCCCAACATCCTCGTAAACCTCTGCGCACTCAGCCTTTCTTAAAGCATCTCGCTGCAAAGCCATTGATTGATCGGAAGTTGAAATCCTTGCGTAGCCGAGGTTCACGGACGACCCCGGCGAAGGATTGATTTTTTAGGGACCTCTTTGAGCTCAGAAATTTCCTGCTTTATGTCTTTCTTATTGTTGATACGCCTGGCTTTTTTAGAAAAAGCTTTAGCTTCTTCGCGTGTACCCCAGTGGCCGCCACCATTTTTAGCTCCGGCATGTTCTGTTTTTTTATCTTTTGTCATATTAATGAGAGTTTCAAAAACGGTTCAACAGCACAAGATGCACGAGGACAAATTTACAATGTTTTGAGACGGGTTTTGAAACTGAAAACTCCGCGTAACATAAAGCTTTATGTTACGCGGAGTTGGCTTCTTAAAAGTATCAAATACGACCGTTTGTGGGAGGATGGCGGCAACCAAACTCCGTTTCGTATATTGTCGTATTTTACACTTGTGTCTTGTTTTGTCGTATGTTATGATATCACCATGAGTGTGACCGCGAAGTTTCAAAACACAGAGTACACTGTCCATATCACCGATCACGCTCAAGCACGCATGATAGAGCGTGAAATTGCGGTTTCCCTTCTTATAACTATTATTGAAACCGGAGAAATTAAATCAAAACCTAAACAAGATAATGCGTTTTGGGTTTTTACTGAAGTGCTCGGTCGATCTGATAATTTGGTTTGCGTTTCTTTGGTTATAGAGACGACAAGCCTTGTGATTAAAACTGTACTAATTAACTGGAGGCCCACATGAATTTTACTTACGATAAAAAAGCTGATGCCATATCTTTTGTTATAAAACCCGGCGCTGGCGTGGTTCGTGATGTTGAGCTCGCTCCAAACGTTATGATCGGCTACGCAAAAGATGGCTCCGTCACCGAGATCCAAATCTTAGATGTATCGCAAATAGAAAACCCTTGGTTTAACTTACAAGCGGCAGCCGCCATTCTTGGCGTTTCCGATAGAACCTTGCAGCGGCGAATAGAAGAAGGTTTTATTAATCCTAAGAAGGTTGGGCGCGAGTACCAGCTCACTCCCAAAGATATCGAAAAACTCAAGAAGGCCGAATAAGAAGGCTAAAGGCTAGGGCGTTTAAAAGCTGTTTCTGCTTTCTCTCCTAAGTATTCCCCGGCGGGTTGGGGCCCCTGTATTAACAAATCAACCACCAAGCCTTATGTTCCGCGCTCACCACGATTCTGTTTAAATTCATCTTTTGATCGAGTCAGCATGACGTTTAGTTTTTCTTGCTCTAGGTAT
>CAZCHT010000238.1:0-4057 GCA_964498705.1 uncultured Bdellovibrio sp.
TCTGTCGAGATTAGTCACCCGGCTGGGTTAATGGTATGCGAACTCGGCCCCAGTTAACTTCTTCAAAGTAGCGGTCGGCGGCGTTTTGGCGGGAGCGATCTGCGGTTATGAAAACGTCGACAAATTTAGTTTTTGTTTCTTCATCTTTTATGAAGTCTAAACTGTTAAATTTAACTTTAAAAGTGAATCGTCCTTTAGTGCCAGACGAAAATGGAATTGTTTTAACGGTTTCACCTTTGGCATTTTTAATTTCAATTCGAAATTTACTGTACGTTGTTTTTTCTTTAAAGTTTTGCTTTATTTCATCAGTGATGTCTTGAGTGAATTCGGTTTTAATATTTTTTAGTTTTGACCATTTGTTTTTATCGCATTCAACAAACTGCACCTCAAACTCAGCGTTGGTGACTGAACCTGATTTTTTAGAGTCAAGCATGCTGAAGATAAGAGGTTGCAAGTAATTTGTGTTCGCAGGACTTGATTCCGAGCACTCAGCTCCAAATCCGCCAATTACCTTTACATTCGTCAACTCCGTAGGCGCTGCTAGCACTGGTTTCAGTGAGGTCAGTAGCGTAACTAAGTACACGAATTTAACTAATAATGCTTTAAGCGACTGATTTTTGGAGACGTTGTGTGTTTTCATATACCTAAATAGATGTACAATCTAGCGGCCATTCACAAAAGTGTCTAAAATTGAGAAAAGTCAGCCATGTTGAGTTTGTTAAACCGTAATTTACGATAAGGATCCCGCAATAGAATAGAAAGTTCGTATTTGCCTGTTGGAATAATTAGAGCATTAGATTTTATATATTCGAGAATTGAGTTACATAAGACTTTTCGTTTTGAGGTACTTGATTCATTTTTTAGCTTAGCAATGTTATCTTTTAAAAACGAATCTGAAAGTTTAAAAATATTTTCTGGATTTTCCGGTTCAAAAATTTTCACGGCTGAATAGCATAGTGGCGTTTCGAGTGGAACTCCTTTTCTGAACACGGCGGGGAGTTCTGTTTTTAGTGAACTGATAAACGCTTTGTTTTCTATTTGGTGCGTGGTAATTTCGATATCCAGATATTTTTTCCATTCGGACTTTAGCCACTCACCGGTGCGCTGGTGATCTTCGCCGCCTAAGTGAGAGTAGGATAAATCGATCGGCGTTTTGGGTGCTGTGGGTATTGTTTGCTTTGTTTTTTTAATTCCGATGCACAACGGTTTATCTAACGCCAGAGAACTAAAATCAAAACAACCTGGACGGCCTGTTGAATTAAGCAATGTTTGTAACTCGTTGTAGTCGATGACCTCGCTCATAGCTAGGCGGGTGGCCTTGTCAATCTTTGAAAAATTAAATCCAAAGTAATCAAATCGCAATACTTCGACTCCTAAAAATGATTTATCTTTTCGCCACTGCGGAATCTGCGCAGTGGGGACTCTACGAACTAGGTCTATTTGATTTTTTGTAAACAACGGGACCTGTATAGAGTCATCAGAGATATATATAAATGACAAATCGGGACGAGTCGCATGAATGTGATAGTTTGGGTTGCTCTCCAATTTTATCTCGAGGCTTTTTGAATCATACTGTTTTACGCGGTAAGGGCCAGACGAGATAATGGGTAAATTAACATTGAAACTTTTCTGCTTCACTGGTGCCGTCATCGGTAGAGCTAGTTTGAATTCAAATTCAGGATCAGTAGATTCCAATTCAAATTCGATCGATCGGGGCGGGTGTAGTTTTATACCGACATCCGAGAATTTTTTAATTTCACCTTGTGCATACTTTCGCGCGCCACGAACGCTAAAAAGAGATTCTTTGCGTGTGAAGTCCGATTTGGGATTTAGCATGAATTCATAGGAATCAAGGAAATGTTTTATTTCCATTGCAGATCCGTCACTCCATTTTAATCCCATCTTGAGCTGGCAGCGCAGTTTAAGTCGAGTCTTCCATTCGCATTTTTCAGCTAGATCTGGGGTTAATTCATTGTTTTCGTTGATCCAAAGCCAATTGCGAAACAATGCGTGGTGAATATAAGCGCCCGATGCCGATCTTAAATTCAGAGGATTTATTTCTGTGAGTTCATTTTGGTAGGGGATACGGAATACGTTTGCTGAAGAGGTGATCGGCGCATAGATCAGCGCCGATAGTATAAATAGAAAAACCGAGGATAATAAAAACGTTCTAATTAAGAAAGCTCCATTTTTGCAATTGTATTTAATTGCATATTACTTGTGCCTTCATAAATTTGACCGATTTTGGAATCGCGCCAGAATTTTTCAACAGGGTATTCTTTTGTGAATCCGTTGCCGCCGAATAAATCAATCGCCATCGACGTGATTTTTTCAGCTGCGCGTGATGAATACAATTTGGCCATAGCTGCTGATTCAACAAAATCTTGGCCAGAGTCTTTCAGGCGGGCCGCATTGTAAACCATCAAACGAGAGGCTTCTAGAGAAAGTCTCATCTCCGCTAATTGAAATTGAATTCCTTGGAAGTCACTTAATTTTTTTCCGAACTGTTCACGTGTTTTAATGTAGCTCAATGTCGCTTCGTAAGCACCTTGAGCTATGCCAACCATTTGTGCGCCAATACCGATGCGACCTTCATTTAAAGTTTCAATAGCAATTTTATAGCCTTTACCGACTTCGCCCAAAACATTCGCAACAGGGACTTCGCAGTTTTCAAATAGCAATTCACATGTAGAGCTGGCACGGATGCCAAGTTTGTCTTCTTTTTTGCCGACTTTAAAGCCAGGAAATGACTTTTCAACGATGAACGCTGTGATACCTTTATAGCCCTTGCCGAAATCCGTGTTCGCAAAACAGATGAATACATTGGCATGAGCCGCATTTGTAATCCAAAGTTTAGTTCCGTTAAGGATATACTTGTCTCCCTTTAATTCCGCTTTTAATTTTAAAGCAAAGGCATCAGATCCGCTGCTGCTTTCTGACAGTGCATAGGCACCCACCCATTCCGTAGCCATTTTGCTCAAGTATTTTTCTTTTTGAGCTTCAGTACCCCATTTAAGGAACGCATTGGTTGTCAGTGTATTTTGTACGTCGACAAGAACAGACACAGATCCATCCACGCGACCAAGTTCTTCGACAGCGAGACATGCCATTGTAAATGTTGAGCCTGTGCCGCCGTATTTTTCAGGAGTTTCGATGCCCATCAAACCCATTTCAAATAATTTTTTGATGAGAGAATCTGGCATTTGCGATTCTTCGTCCATTTTGTTAACTATTGGTTTGATTTCGCTTTCCGCAAACGTGCGGATCGCTTCTTTAAAAGCGTTTTCGTCATCTGACAAAGTAGTGATTGCGGGACGGGCATTCTCGTTCATGGATTCTCCTTAAAATGAATAAAGAAAAATCTACCGCAAAAAACAACTATGTCAACCATGACTCGCACGGTTGCAGAACACTATAAATCCAAGATTTCAAATGGACTTTCGTGTCTATTTTCACTAAATTTGCGTTTATGGATGTAATGCAATTTGGTGTAAATATATTTTTGATTTTCTTTCCTTTCTTGTTCGCGCTTTGCTTTCACGAGTATGCGCATGGATGGGTTGCTAAATTAAAGGGCGATAATACCGCGGAAATGATGGGTCGACTGACTTTAAATCCACTGGTACACATGGATATTGTTGGAACGTTAGTGTTGCCTCTGATTTCGATTTTTTCTATCACAAGTGGCGGGCCATCGTTTTTCTTTGGCTGGGCTAAGCCGGTACCCGTATCCACTCGCAATTTGAAAAATGTTAGAAATGATATGTTTTGGATCGCTTTGGCGGGGCCGCTGTCCAATTTATTGTTGGCGTCGATTGCAGCGGTCGTTTACGTGCTTGTTATAACGCGAGTTGATTTAGGTACACAGGACGTAGTTAAAAAATTATTCGTATCATTTTTGATTACAAACGCATCCCTGGCGGTGTTTAACATGATCCCGCTGCATCCACTTGACGGTGGTAAAGTGCTAGCGCGGTTTTTACCGGCAAGTATTAATAATAAGCTAGAGCAGAATGAACATATATCGGGCTATATTTTATTGTTTATTTTTATCTCT
>CAZCHT010000239.1:0-3994 GCA_964498705.1 uncultured Bdellovibrio sp.
GTTTTTGGTCGCGGTCGCTGTAACGGTCGCGGTCGCGGTACGGTTACAGTACTGTCGCGGTTTCGGTTACGGGACGGGGACGGTTCCTCCTCCGGCTGTCTCTTGAAAAACAAAACCCACATTTCCAAAAGGAAAGTGGGTTTGAAAATAGAACTCAGTAATGTGTTTCGAAGTACTAAATTAGAAAGGAATTTCTTCGCTAGTATCAAATTTCGGTTCTGGTCCGAAATCTTGAGCTTGGAAATCATCGCTGTGATTGTTGCTGTAGTTGCTGTTACCAGCCCCAGCACCCGCTGATTGTTCATTGTTGCTGCCAAGGAATTGAACGGTGTTAGCAACGATTTCTGTAGAGTATTTTTTAACGCCTTGTTGGTCTTCCCATTGGCGAGTTTGAAGACGGCCTTCGATGTACACTTGGCGACCTTTTGCTAAGTATTTTGAGCAGTTTTCAGCTTGTTTGCCCCAAACTACAATACGGTGCCATTCCGTGCGTTCTTGTTTTTGACCATCTTTTACCCAAGATTCGCTAGTCGCTACAGAAAATGTAGCTACCATGTTACCTGGTGATAGTGTTTTTAGTTCTGGGTTGTTGCCTAGTCGGCCAACGATGATAACTTTGTTAACTCCAGCCATGTTTGGACTCCTTTAAAAAATTTAATTAAGCTAATGTTCAAGGCTTAATGACTTACACCTTGAGTTGCAAGAGCAAAACAGACTACTACATAAAATTATGTTGTATCAATTTTTAGAGGGACTAAATTTCGGATTATCGCGCCGAATCAAACGACGGCATCGCGCGGCCCATACTCCATGAAACTTTGGATTTAAAACTGTAACCGCCAGCAAATGGGGTTACAAAACGATTAGCATTTAAAATAGGCAAAAGAAGGCTGATTTTGTCGTGAAAACTCTGACGCATTTTAAGGTCGGTCGTGATTTCGTAACCCTCAGGCATCATCATCGGACCTTTCATCATTGTGATATTGCCCTTAATAGTGCCTGATAATTCATCATTTGCGCGGCCCAATTGAAGTTCTTGGATCTGAAAGGTGTTGTCATACAGACGTGCTTTTAAAACGATTTCTGACAGTTTTAAACCCGGGACATTAAAGGGAAGAGCCATGCCCTGTTCCAGCGTGAATGGCGGCATATCAAAGTTTTTTACGGTTAATGTAAGCTCAGGAATTTCCACCAAAGTAAACGGTGGTTGAGCCGTTCCGTCAGCGGGTGGAGTTAACTGGAATATAGAAATAGCTTTCGTATTTAGATCCGCACGGCCGTGCATTTCAAACGGTAATTTTAGGAATGATTTCAAACCCATTAAGTCCACTTGATTGGCCGTGACGGCGATCATGCTTTGATCGGCTTTGTTGTCGCCATTTTCAGATTTGTGTTTGCTGACTGAAATTTCGGCGTCACCATTAAACAAGCCAGTCATTTTTATGCGGCCGTATGGTTTGCGATTTAAAGCGGCCATTAGATCGGGACTGGCGATTAATTCTTTCAACGTGATCGGAGGACGCCCGGCCATTTCGAAAAACACTTGATCTAATTGTACGCCCAGGTTGCTCGTGAACGACATGTCTTCAAATGCTAGATTCACTTGGTTTCGCGTTTGATCGGCAACGGTTTTAGAAATAAAATCGCTGAGTTCATTTTTAGGAAATAAAAAAACAAAGAATAGAATCGAGAAAACAATAACGAATATAATTTTAAACAGATTTTTGATAAACAAAAAAACGAAAAGATTTTTTAGCTGTGTGATGATAGCCATTATTGTTCCTCGTTAGTTTCTGTTTTAGATGGGCGTTTGCCTTTCTTTTTCGATTCAGGTGGCGGCGGTTCTGGCGCTTTGTACTCCGGAATATTTAGAGCCACCAAATGGAAATCAGCATTTAGATAACGAGCATCTTCTCTGTTTAAAGTCACAATAAGGTCTTTCACTTTTACGGACGGGTGAATGATTTGCAATTTAGAACCTAAATTAGTCAGCTGCTTTAAATTGATTTTATTAACGGTGATGTCGATCCCATACTGCATTTTGTTTTGCGGAATCATGCCAGCGCTCGGTTGCATGTTAATGTTTACTTGTTTGATTTGCTCGGGCAATAAGTTCATTTCTTTTAATTGCGATTCTACGCTGGATTTAAAGGCTTCAGCCGGAAGTGGACGAGGGATATCTGGTAGGGCGGTGATTTCACGCTCTGATTTTATGATGTCTTTGATAGATTTGCGTTTTCCTTCAAAAGCCGTTTCGTTTTCAAAAGAAACTAGAAAATAATCCATTGGGAAGTACACAAATAATCCCAGCAATAAAATAAACGAGATAATTTTGACTAAGCGTTGTTGAGTCGAATTAAGGTTTTCATAGCGCTCGCTAGCAACGACGTACAATCGTGAATTGGTGAAGCGTTCACCGATTTGCACAAATTGATTTTTTAAGTTTTCCTTTAAGTCGTCAAAAGCCATTAATTATTTTCCCACTTTTTTGATACCGCGATCTACGTTCATTGAAAATGAAAATGGAACTCTCGTTCCAAATGCGGGTAGACTGCCAGGGTTTCGCTGAACCGTTTCGTTCAAAGCTAACGGTTTCAATGATTCAAATACTTGTTCGCGTTGTTGAGCATTTTGAACATAGCCTTCAACGACCAAAGCCTGATCTAGAACTTGAAATCGCACGATGTCGATTTGGGCGCTGACTTTTGATGGTAACGTATCTGATAGCTTTTTAAGAATCTCGACGGCTGAGTTCATTTGGTAATATGTTTCTGCCGATTTGAAATCAGAAACAGTGACTTTGTTGTTCTTAAGCGCTTTAGAGATATTGGCTTGTCCTGATGTTTTTCCAGAAAGCCCTAAAGCATCGCGGGCGGCGACTTTTAGTTTTGCGCCGACATCTGTGTTTAAAACATCAGAAAAATCGACTCGTAACATCGACCAAACGAACAATAAAACAAAAACGGAAAACATGATTTGTAAAGTGGTGGCCCAACTGCCCCAGAATTCCTGAAGGCGCGTATCTTTAACCGCGAATTCATCTTTCAAAAAATTAGTAGCGGGATTACGAGGTTTTTTAATGCCTTCTATCGCTAAACCAAGTGAAATCGCGCAACGAACATCGTTTAATTCATTTTTTTCAAAGTAAATTTGTCCATAAGAATCTAGCACGTTCATGCGGTTGCATGGAATTTCTAAGTTCTGAGTTAGATACGGAGCCATGCCTTGAACTAAACTCATACCGCCAGTGATTTCAATTTTACCAATTTCGCAACCGTGCTCTGATTTGATTTCTAGAATTGAAATTTGTAGATCACGTATGAAATCGCGAACGCCGCGTGAAATAATATCAGAGAATGCTTTTGATTCTGGAGACAACTCTTGTTTTTTAGTTAGGATGAAGCCTTTAGATTCTAGTTCCTTGTGTGCATCTGATAGCGGCAGATTGTATTTTTTAGCGATCGCTTCGCCAATATATTTTCCACCCCAAAGGATGGTTCGAACTGAAATTAATTTTCCCGCATCAAAAATGGAAACCAGAGTGTGCGAATGTCCCATGTTTAAAATGAGAGTTACTTTTTTAGAAACGATTTGAGTGATTTCATCTAGGACAACGTTGGTAGATGTTGCCGCAAGCCTAGGAACGATCGGCTGGTCCCATTTTTCGATCAAATTGGCAAATGCACTGCCTTCGTTCGAAACAATATCTGCCTGGATATTACATTCCTTCATGACTTGAACGATGCGTGCGACTTCTTCTTTTTTTACAGCAAATGCTAGGACTTCTGCTGTTGGCGGAGTGATATTTTGTAATTTAAAATCAAAAACGGCATTCTCGATTGAAAATGGAATTTCGTCTTCAAGTTCTAGAGGCAGTGTACGGGCGATTTTATTTCGTTCTATAAAAGGAAAGGTCTTTTGGCGAACGGCGACTTTGTCTTGACGAATTCCCACGACAAATTGAGTCTGATTAAGATCATACTTTGTACTTAAA
>CAZCHT010000240.1:0-3941 GCA_964498705.1 uncultured Bdellovibrio sp.
TTTTTAATAAGCTACGGTAGCTTCAAAATCCGCCAACTTGACTTTAGCACTAATAAAGTCCAGAGAATTCTATATGTTAAAGATAAACGAAGTGTTTTACAGCATCCAGGGGGAGTCGAGCTGGGTTGGACATCCCACTGTTTTCGTGCGTACGACCGGATGTAATCTTCGCTGCACATACTGTGACACAAAGTACTCATATTACGAGGGTGAGTTTCAAGAACTAGAAACTCTATTAATTGAAATCGCTAAACATAAAACTAAATTCGTTTGTTTGACCGGCGGTGAGCCACTGCTGCAAAAAGAAATTTTTCCATTGATGGACACACTAGTGAGTCAAAATTACCTGGTGTCTTTGGAAACAAGCGGTTCCAAGTCAATTGAAAATGTAAATCCAAAAGTAAAAACAATCATTGATGTAAAAACTCCTGACAGCGGTGCCGCAGATAGCTTTCTTATTTCTAATCTGGAGTTTAGTAATGAGTTGACTGAGTTTAAATTTGTCATTTGTAGTGAAAAAGACTTCGAATGGTCAGAAGAATTTTGCCGTCAACATGATTTATTCAGAAAGTTTGCAGTTTTATACAGCCCATCATACGGCGAGGTCTCTGAGCGCTGGCTCGCAGAGCGAATTCTGGCGAGAAATTCAATAGCTAGAATGCAAATTCAATTACATAAAAAAATTTGGTCCTCAGACGCAAGAGGGGTTTGACCTTAAAAAATTTTTTCTATATATACCTACCACACTCGTTAACACTTAATTACAAATATTGAAAATCGTAGGAGCTCCATGACGCCGAATTTGAACAGTTCAGACAATCTTTTCGTTGCAAACCTTCAACAAGTAAGTTTAGAAAAATTAGTAAAGAGCAAATTAGAAGTTTTGTTCCAGCAACAGAAAGAAGCACAAGTAGAACTTAATGGTCTATACAATGTGATCATTGAGCAAGTTGAAAAACCTCTTCTTGAACTTGCATTACGTGCATACAACGGTAACCAAGTTAAGACAGCACAGATGTTAGGTATCAACCGTAACACTCTTAAAAAGAAAATCGATAACTACAAAATCAAAGTTAAAAAAGCCGGTCTTCTTTTAACTCCACAGTAATTTAAAAAACCGTAACTTATATAAAGTTATAGCCATTCAAAAAATAAAAAACGATGCCCCGCAATCACGAGTAAAAGCAGGCATCGTTTTTTTATTTCAAAAACGCTGTTTTTAGGCACTGAAAAAAATCTTTTTCAAAAAAAAGAAATCCAAACAAATCCGGATGACGGATGCCTAAAACAATGGCAGAGTGAATTTTAGAGCGACTTCTTATAAAGGCCAAAATCGAGGCCGCACAAGGAAGGGCAACCGGAGGGCTAGCAGCGCTAGCTCGTAGGGCGCCCGCCCGCGGAGAACGAAGAGTTTGGCATTTATAAGAAGTCGCCCGCATTCGGAGGGGAAATCTAGTGCGTCTACCACCACAAAATCTTGAAGCTGAACAATCCATCCTTGGCGGATTGATGCTCGAAAGAGAATCATTCGATCAAATTGGTGATGTTATTACCGTGGACGATTTTTATTCTCCGGCGAATCAAAAAATCTACCAGGCCATATTAGATTTAAACTCTAAGTCACGACCTATTGATTTGGTTACTGTGACAGATGCCCTTCGTTCACGTAACGAATTCGATGCTGTTGGTGGTTACGTTTATTTAGCTAGCTTATTAGAGCGTACAATTTCATCGGCTCATATCGCTACCTATGCACAAATCGTTAAAGAAAAATCTATTTTAAGAAAACTAATTCACACCAGCACTGAAATTATTGAGTCCGCGTTCAATAGTGAAAAAATGGAAGTCGACACTATATTAGATAGAGCCGAATCTGAAATTTTTAAAATCGGCGAAAAGAAATCAGCCTCTGGTCTTGTTGGTTCGATGGATATCGTTAAAGAGAGCATCAAGAAAATTGAGGCCCTTTATCAAAAACAAGAAGACATCACTGGTATTTCTTCTGGATTTACAGAATTAGATAAAATGACAGCCGGCATGCATCCAGGCGAGTTAACAATTATTGCGGCTCGTCCATCGATGGGTAAAACCGCGTTTAGTTTGAATATTGCATCCCACATGGTTCTCCGTCAGAAACGCACGTGCGCCTACTTCTCTCTCGAGATGGGTAAAGAAGCGGTCATGATGAGGATTCTGTCTGCCGAAGCTCGGGTTTCAATGTCTGAAATCAGAACAGGACGCGTTCAAGATTCGAGTTGGCCTAAATTAATCTCAGCGGCGTCGCAGTTGAGTGAGTCCAAATTATTTATTGATGATACGTCGGGTGTTTCGCCGTTTGAGATTCGTGCGCGTTGTCGCCGATTAAAAGCTCAACATGGTATCGACTGTATTATGATCGATTACTTGCAGTTAATGGATTTGAAAATGAAGATTGAAAGTCGTGAGCGCGCGGTTTCCGAGATTTCAAAAATGTTAAAAGTAATCGCCAAGGAACTAGCTATACCAGTGATCGCTCTTGCTCAGTTAAATCGGGGTGTTGAGGGTCGTGCGGATCGTCGTCCTATGTTATCAGATCTGCGGGAATCGGGATCAATCGAGCAAGATGCCGATGTTATCATGATGTTATATCGTGATGATTACTACGATAAGGAAGATCCTGAAAAACAAGGTCATGCTGAAGTAATTATTGGCAAGCAACGTAATGGTCCTACTGGTACTGTGAAACTGCGCTTTGATGCTAAGTTCAATAGATTCCGTGATGCTGATGTTGAATCAATGAATCCTTTGCCTCCGCCCCAGGTGCCACCAAACCAACATTTCAATCGTCCAAAAAATCACGCTCCCGGACAAAATCCATAGTCCGTTGGTAACCATTCTAAAGGTTTCTTGAAGTACGTTTCTTTTGCTTCAAGAAATCACGAAAACTTTTAGCTACAATATGAAAATTGCTTATAAGTCTAGCGTCCAAAGCTAGACCAAAGGTTATTTGTTTTCGACGTAAGTAAAAAATTCTTAACCCAAACAAAATCTGATGGTGTCCTACATGTAAGCGTGGCAGCGAGCGATTGACGAAGGCATGGAGGCTTTTCGATGGGTCTAAAAGGGACGACACTTATTTCAGAGTTACGAGAAACATCTGGTTTAGACGAAGGGTTTTTTGATAGCCAAATGGGAACCTTGATACAAAATTATTCTCTAAATCCAGAGACACTTGAACTGGATCAACTTCGTGAAGTTTTAGCAGATTACCTGCAAGCTTTGATTCTTGAAGAAGAGGCTCAGGCCGAAGCCAAGTACGCTTAACCGATCTCACCTAAATTGTTATTAATAAAAGGGTCACACAGGCCCTTTTTCTTTTTGATGCAATCAAATCTAAATAAATCGATTTAAAAATCTAGACTAAGAATTTCCGTGGTCATTCGTAAATAGAATAACTGACTAAGGAGACCATCTTATGAGGATTCAAATTCTATTTTTATTTATCATATTTTCCATTTCGACATTCGCCCGCAAAATCGTCGTCCCAGAAGAGGGCAATCATCGACCGAACATATCTATTGTCGCGACTCAGAAAATTTTTGAAAACCTGATGATAGCAAAAGATCCCAAAGTTAAATTCAAAGCGCCAATGTCGATCGAAGCTAAAAACATTGAGTGTGTACATGGCAGCGGTGATATCGGAAATTTCAAATGCACAGCGGATTTTGAAATCGACGGTAAGATCGCGAATAAAAAGATTCCGAATTCAAACGAGTTTTTCAAATTTATGGATGCCTACAAAGCGATCGCGGTAAAAGAAATAGCGATTGGGGCCACATACTATAAGTCTAAAACCCTGACGTGTTATTATAGCTTAGATAACCAGCCCTACTATAAATGTAATAGCGGCGTAGATGTATTTTTTTAAGGTCTCAAAAAATAAAAAAGGGACTCATTTTATT
>CAZCHT010000241.1:0-3907 GCA_964498705.1 uncultured Bdellovibrio sp.
AATTCAAAGTCACCTCATAAAACGTATTATTATACTCAGCAAATGTTTTTGCCTTCTTTTCATTACCTAGAACCGCATTCCAGTACGTAATATTGCCGGAATATGAACTCGTAATAATCTGGTCTAATCTTGATGTTAACAAATGCATAGTACGAAAAACTTTGCCGCTAGAATGGAACCCGTTAATAGAGTCGGTAAATACATTCCAAATTTCTTTGAAAGGGATACCCGCGCCATACGGATAGCTAGAAGACGCATTTTGAACGATTTTGAAAAGGGTACGCGTGATAGAAAGCTCGCGGAAACCACCCTCACCAGCTAATGTCGATCTGTCATACAGTGTTGACGTTCCATCTTCGCCGAGTCTGAAATAAACGTTTTGGGTACATGAACCTGATTCTTGAGAATCATTGCAGAAGCCAGCAGTATCTAAATAGCTGTTAGTTCCTTGGGCTGCTGCCTGGAAAAAATTAGCAAAGCCTTCGCTCCATGCCAAGCGAGGATCAATCACGGCATCACCATTATGATAACCACCTGGAGAATCTGTTTTTCCATAAACGTCCTCAAGGAAATGACCGTATTCATGCAAAACTACGCTTGTATCGAAGTGATCGGTATCCGCTTGATTAACGTTGCCGTCCTTACCACCGAGAATGAATAATTTTCGTTCTCCTGGTTTGTAAAACGAGAGTAAATTATTAGGGTAGCCAAAGTAAGAATAAGGATTAAAGCCGGCTTTCCAAAAAACAGTTACTTTTTCTGCTACGAAACCCGCATCGTTAGTTTGTGTGCGGATATATTGGTTGGCTTTATAAATAGACGCTAAAATATGAAAGGCACCGCCTTCAATTTTAGCACTTTCTGACATTCGGGCTCTTGCGACCACGGCTAAGCCGCCGACATCACTAGAAGCGGCGTCGGCACCGGCTTCGATAACATAAGGTTGGTTCAAGTTTGTTTCTTCTAAAACACTCAATTTGATTTTTGAATTAAACGCACGAGATAAAACCCGCACGCGAACAGCACCTGAATTTTTGCTGACTTGGAGAGAGAAATTTCCATTCACATCCGTGTTGCCGCATTGAATTTGATCGCCGTTGCTATTTAAAACCTCAATTTCTGCGAACGGAATAGCCGCTGTTGCAGGAATTCCCGACAATGCGTAAATGGTGCCTTGATTTGTAGTTGTAGTAGCCGTCGGTCGATATTGGTAACTCGCATTACCCGATAATGTCAGAGCATCACCATAGGCGCGAACCTCTAGACAATTGGCTGTCTCGCTAGCTGTTGGTGTAGCTGAAGAATCGCCGCCACCGCCACCGCCGTTAGAGCATGAAACCATCACAGAAATGAACCCCAACAATAGTAGATTGAGCACGATTTTAGGCATGAGATCTTATCGGACCATTGACCTAAGACCTTAGTACTTTGTTTGCTTTATTTTGAGATGGAATTGAAGGTTTTTGACTTGAGTTTGGACTTAATAACTACAATATAAGGTATGAGTCAAAATCTGTCGAAAAGGTACTCGGTTTATCGAGAAATCCTGTTAGAAACAAAAAGTCGATCCTATTTGGGAATCGGCATTAATATCCTGTTTTCATTACTGCTTTTGGTAACTGTGAATAGTCTTTTTGGCTTTCAGACCTACGTTTTTGCTTTGGTTTATTTCATTTTACTTTTGAGTTTAATTCGCTGGATTCATTTGATCGCTTTCGACCTTATGGACCGTCGTACCTGGCATATGTTCTTTAGTGTTTTGATTACCGCCGCGGGATCTTTATGGTCGCTGCTGATTTATTTGACCTTAAGCATGTACCATACGGATATCAAAGTTGTGACTTTGATCAATATGATATTTTCAGGCATGATGGCGACCGCATCGTATAGTCTGGCTCTATCAAAACGTGATTACTATTTGTTTGGGATACAGTTGATTTTGGCTCCTATGATGTTCTTTATTCTGAACAATGAATCCCAGCTAAATAATGGATTTCTGTTTGCATCACTGTCGTTATTTTACATTTTAATCTCATTGGTCCGAAGGGATTACGCTAAACAATGGTTTAATGTTTTAAATCAGAAGAATGAGCTACGTCTGATTATCAACTCATTTCCGGGCGGTGTTTCATTAATCAAAAACAAAAAATATATCTACGTGAATGAACTCGTTTCGCAGTTCACTGGCATTCAACCCAATCTTTTTGTTAACGAGCCAGTGGGATTTGCACGGGGAGAAGATGCATTTTCTTCCATGTATGATCAATTTGAAAAATCTAATTTGAAAAGTGTTACCCAGGAAGTTTTTTTAACTGTGGGTGGCCTGTCTAAGTTATTCTTGCTGATTCTAAAACGAATGGAAGAAGATGAATCGATCATTATTGCTATTACTTTAGATATTCACGATCAAAGGCAAAATGAAATGGCCTTGCAATCAGCTGCAAAAATGGCCGCCTTGGGCGAGATGTCCAGTAGCTTGGCCCACGAAATTAATAATCCGCTAGCAGTCATATCGGCACAAGTGACTCAGCTCTCTAGAATTATCGAAGGTGTCACGTTCCCGGAATCAGAAAAGAGCAAATTTGAGGTTGGTTTGCAGCGGATCTATAAGACAGTTTTCAGAATCTCTGAAATCATCAAAGGCCTAAGGCAAATTGCACGTAACGATACGTCCGATCCGAAACAGGTTACTAAAATCCAAGATATTGTTAAAGAAACGGTTTCCCTTTGTGAAACAAAATGTCGAAATTACGGAATTGAAATTAAATACAATATGGACAGAGAGGGTGCTTGGGTCAGTTGCCATCCAGCTCAGCTATCGCAAGTGATATTAAATCTGCTGAACAATTCAATTTACGCCGTAGAAACGTTGCCAGATAAGTGGATCGAGATATCGCTTAAGAAATTCCAAGGGAGTTTTATGCTGAGGGTGTGCGACAGTGGAAATGGAATTGATAAAGCCGTCGTGGATAAAATTATGACTCCATTTTTTACAACTAAGCCTACAGGTAAAGGAACGGGTTTGGGGTTAAGCATTTCTAAATCTATTATTGAACAACATGACGGCGAGTTTTACTATGACAGTAGCGAAAAAAATACGACATTTGTTATAAATCTTCCGCTATCGCCAGTACCAGATGGTGTGGCTACATTTTAATTTGATTTTTCAAGTACTCGGTAATCAAGAAAACAGAAACTGAATTTCCGCCTTGAGATTCTTTTCCTTGCGAAGTCACCCAAAGATACTTTCCATCAGGTGAAATAGATAATCCCACAGGATAGGAATCTACGGGAACGCGCCCTAAAACTGACAAATCTGTGGATTTGGCAATAATAATTTCGCTGCCATTATTTGAAGTCAGAAAAAGGTAATCAAATTTAGGATGAACCTTGAAGCTGCGAACCCCAAGGCCTACAAATTTTTTGTCATACTTGAAATCAGTGCCGGTGATATCTATTTTTTCCCCAACATGATCAACAAATAAATCAATCATACTTTTAAATGGAACTTTTACGATTGTGCCTGATGAATTACAGCCAATGAATATATCTTTGCCGTATTTAGAAAAATGAATATCGCGGGGCCCCGGCTGTAAACCCATTACCGTGCCTAGGAATTCAAATTTGTCTTTTCCGTCCTTTTTAAATATCGAAATCCCGCCGCCTTTCATGCGCGTCACAAACAAATACTGGCTGTCGTGGCTAAATGCCAGACCGCGTACACAGAAACCACAGTCTTTATCACGGTTGCTCTTTAGATTTTTTAACGAATGTTTTTTTTCAACAATTAGTAATTGATGTTCTTTGAATTCTTCAGGTTTGCTACCAGATATATTGTAAACACCGACCGTATTGTCACCCCAATTTGAAATCGCCATCCATTTTTGATCGGGCGATTTTTCTATAT
>CAZCHT010000242.1:0-3871 GCA_964498705.1 uncultured Bdellovibrio sp.
ATATTAGATTCATTAGGTCAGGCGAACGGTCAATTAACTGGCTTAACTCGTCCACACCACGGCTTTTGACAAAATCATCTGGGTCCATGTTGTCCGGCAGGATTAAACCGCGAGGATACAGATCTTGCTCTAAAAGCAGCGATAAGCTGCGTTCAGCGGCCTCTTTACCCGCACGATCGCCATCAAACAGGACCACTACGTTACGAGTCAGGCGTTTAATAACGCGCCCATGATCTGAAGTGAGCGCTGTTCCCATCGTAGCCACGACATTGCGAATGCCGCTCTGGAACAGGGAAATTAGGTCCATGTACCCTTCGACAATGATGATCTGATCCTGAGATCGAATATATCTAGCCGTTTGCTCAAGACCGTAAAAAATTTTCCCTTTTTGAAAGACCTGTGTTTCAGGCGAGTTCAAATATTTGGGTTCACCCTGGGCCAGAATACGCCCACCAAACGCTAAAACATCGCCCATCGAGTTTGTGATTGGGAATATTAAACGCTCACGAAAGATATCGTAGAAACCTGATTCTTTGGTTTTACGTTTTACCAATCGGGCCTCTTCAGCCAAATCCAGCGAGTGCCCTGTTGATTTCAAATGATTCGCAAGCGTTTCCCATTCGGGCATCGACCAACCCAAGCGGAACATTTTGATAATGTCGTCCGTCAATCCACGCTTGTTCATGTACTGGCGAACCATACTGTCTTTGCCTGAGGTTTCTAAATTCTTATTGAAAAAATTAAGTGCAGTTTTGTTTAGTTTTAAAATTTCTTTTTTACGAATGGCATTTTTGTCGTCAAAATCTTGTGACTCTTTTGGAAGCGCGATACCGGCGCGATCGGCAAGATACTCCATCGATTGCGGGAACGACATACCTTGATACTGATTTAAAAATGTAAAAATATTTCCGCTCTTCTGACAACCAAAGCAGTGATAAACTTGTTTGGCTTCTGACACAGAAAAGCTGGGTGTTTTTTCTTTGTGATCGGGAAAAGGACAGCGGCCCATCAGACCCGATCCCGATTGTTTTAGCTGAGTGTATTGGGAAATAATATCGACGAGATTATTAGCGTCCTGAACTTGATCAATAAATTCCTGAGAAAATTTCATCCGTCGCCTGTCTCTGTCTTACATTGTGTACTAATAGATTAAGGCAAGTGCCTTTAAAGGGAAAGCAAAAGCTATCTTAAACGGATAGCTTTTGTTTAATAATTTCACTAACAGTCTTGTTATCCGCTGCTCCAGCGGTTTTCGCCATAACTTCTTTCATCACCATGCCCATTTCCTTAACGGTTTTGGCACCTGTGGAAGCGATAACTTCAGTAACTACGGCTGCAATCTGCTCTGCCGTCATTTGAGCCGGCAAATAGGCTTCTAAAACTTTCAATTCTTGAGTTTCTTTATCAACCAAATCTTGCCGAGAAGCGGCCTTGAATTGCTCAATAGATTCTTTTCTTTGTTTTACTAGTTTCTTAATTACACCCAGAACGTCGTCCGCTGTGATGGCGTTGGGACGAACTTCAACTTCTTTGTATTTAATAGCGGATTGTAGGAAACGGATGGCTTCAAGCTTTAAAGAATCTTTCGCTCTCATCGCGTCTTTCATGTCGGACATCAATTTTTCACGAATTTCCATAGGAGTACCTCTTTAGCTACATTTTTAACTTTAAGCTGATTAATTAAAATAAAAACAGCCAAGTTTTTCAACTTAGCTGTTTTCAATTTGGTTTTAGTCGTAAAGACTAATCTCTCATTTTAGCTCTTTTTAGAGCTCTTTTACGAGCAGCTATAGACTTCTTTTTCAAACGAACGCTAGGTTTTTCTTATTGTTCGCGTTTTTTTACTTCTGAAAGGATCCCTGCTTTTTCGCAAGATTTTTTGAACTTTCTGAAAGCAGATTCGAAGTTTTCTCCGTCTCTAAGTTTAACAAATGGCATTAATATCACCGTCCTCTCAATGCATGTAAGTAAACCGTGAGGAATAGCAAAAGCCTTTTCCTTTAGCAAACACTTTGACTTATCCGCATTTAATGCTATGCAATATTTCTAGGAGTTCAGATGCCGAAAACCTCAAATCCTCGCCCCCAAAAGCCAAAAGAGCCGGCGCATTGGATGAGATTAGCGCTTAAGGAGGCCCAAAAAGCCAAAACTAAGGGTGAAGTACCCGTCGGGGCGATTATAGTTAAGGATGGCAAAATTATCGGCCGAGGTTTTAATCTGCGCGAATCTAAAAACAATCCAATCCTACATGCCGAATTGATCGCAATTCAAAAGGCCGCACTTAAGTTAAAAAGTTGGCGACTGGTCGACTGCGACCTTTACGTCAGTCTTGAGCCCTGCCTGATGTGCTCGGGCGCCATAATTCAATCACGCCTTCGGCAGGTTTATATCGCCACAGAAGATCCTAAGGCCGGTGCTTGTTGCAGCCTATATCATGTTTTCGACGACAAACGGTTCAATCATCAACCCAAATGGGAAACGGGAATACTAAAGGAAGAGAGCTCCCTTTTACTGAAAACATTCTTTAAAGATTTACGCACTCGAAACAAACAGAAAAAGAAAATAGAATAAAAAAAGCCCGCTTTCGCAGGCTTTTAACAAATTTCGAATTTAATTTAAAATTTAGTTCTCTTGAACATCAAGTCTGTAACCCAAACTTGGTACCGCAGATATTTTACCTTTAAACGTTTCGATTTTGCGTTTTAGGTAATTGATTTGGCTATCTACATTTCGCGACGTCACTTCAGTATCGCCCCAGATTTCTTCCAAAAACTTCTCGCGAGATACTAAATTGTTTTTAGCACCCACTAGAAGCTTTAAGATATCAAACTGCTTTGGGGTTAATTGTACTTCGGCGCCGTCCAGATAAACACGGCGAGAAAGTAAATTCATTTTCAAATTCGAAGCAGCGAGTTCACTGACAGCTTCGTTTTCGCGATCAACAAGACGTTTGATGCGTAATAATAATTCTTTTACGTGAAAAGGTTTAGATACGAAATCATCCGCACCCATTTCAAACGCGCGAATTTTTTCTTCCACTGTTGCGGCACCAGAAACGAAAATCACTGGAATATATTTTGTGTCTTCTTTGGCGCGAATTTGTGCGCACACATCAACACCTAAAAGTCCCGGCATTTTGTAATCTAGGATTACTAAGTTTGGCTTAAACGTTTCTAGAAGTTCGAACGTTTTTGAACAGTCTTGAGTCGCAAGGCACTCATAACTATCTTCTAGAATTTCGCTTAACAGGGCGCAACTTTCTTCGTAGTCGTCTACTATCAGTACTTTTTTCTTTGAAGTCATTTGGTTTACCTAGGGTTTATCTTTGTGTTTAAATACAAAAGCTTTAATTATACAAGGAATAATTTTGGCTTACTCTACATTAAAAGCCCTTAAATTTAATCAACTTTTGCGTCAAAATTTTTTTAACTACATCCAGCTTGTCTCCCTGGATCTCTATTACCGCCTGATCCTTTGTCAGCCTGTGAGTCCCGCCAGAAGCGCATTTGGCCTTGATTTCACGGCATAGCTCCTTCAAATACGTCTCGTTTCTTGGTAATTTCTCTATGATTGTCACAGTTTTTCCACCTCGCCCGTTCTTCTCTAGGCGAAGAACGACAGTGATCTTGGACATATCGACCAAATCTTGCTTCATGCACTTACAATCTGTAAAGTTTCTTTTACATTCCGGACAATTAATCTTGTCTTTAGGGTCGGTCGAATAGACTGTGCGCGTATTGGACATAGTTTTCAGAGACTAGACTAAGCTTTCTGCTGAGGCAACGGCTGAATTTTATGACTTTGAAGTTCCTTGCCGTCAAAGCGATAAAGGAAACCTTCTCCCTCCATTGCCGTCACCAAATTCACCGGT
>CAZCHT010000243.1:0-3761 GCA_964498705.1 uncultured Bdellovibrio sp.
TACCTTGAACTACACCCAAATCAAACTGTGACGGTATCTGAGAAAGAAGAAATAATTGGAAAATTAAAAGAGCTCTTAGATCATGCAGGCAAAATCGAAATAATTAAATTACCTAAAATTCCCGTAGATCCGCGCCATTTGTGGAAAATTCAAAAGAAAAAACTATAACTTTAGTTCGTAAAGTGCGTAGTCATACCGCTTAAAAGCAATTTTGTGGAAATGGTCATCAACTCGGCCCCCACTAATAGTTAGGCATGCTAAACACGTGCGGTACTTCAATGCCAATCGTATCCATGATTTTGACATTAGACTTAATGAAGTTAGACCTTTTAAACGATGATTTCGTTTTACTCCGTGAGCCTTAAACAAAGCTCGATTTTCACTATCTTTGTCCTTTAGGCATAAGTTAAATCCTACACACTCGCCTTCTGGGGAAAATAACAAAACTGACGTGTACTCATCAATTGAAGGAATGTATTTCTCTTCCACAAGACGCAGAAAATCTTTGTCTGATATCGATGAGTACAAAAAATTTGATCCAAAAATTTCATGAATAATTGAATGAATGGACTGGTAATTTTCAAGAAGGTCAGATGCACGAAGATTTTTTACTCGATAGCCTTTTATCCAGACCATAATCCGAGCTAAACTGCCAATGCAGCCCAACCAGCGACACATCCATGAGTTGAGTAATTTGAACTCATGAGAATGATACATCTTTAAAATTTCAAATCCACTCTCTGCAAAACGAGTGACGGTCGCACTACTATTAGTCGGTTCTCCTATATAGTTCGATTCCGTAAAGAAATTTAATTTCAATCGATAGTCGAAATAGGTCGACTCGTTAATCGGCCCGATAATCCTTGTTTTGCCTTCGGCCAAAGCATGCGCTTTTACTTTTTCGATTAAAGGCTTGAAGTCGCCGTCTGACTTTAGATCCAATTCTCCAAAAAAAAGCACGTCGCTAAAATCCTTCGAAACTCCGTCATTTAAAAAGCAGGACAATTTACTGCTATTATATAACAACCTTTCCTTTCTTATAATCATCGAATGATCCAAAAAATTATCGGTGTTAAATAGGCAAACAAAGTCGCCAGTGCAACGGCTTGTTCGTTCTTCTTCCGAGCAGCCGAGGTTGGTAATTTTAGAAATTTTATTAGTGACAAAATTCCGATACCCAGCAGCGGCATACCTAACGACCAATACACCCAAGGCGAAATATTTAACTCGTTAAAAAGAAACCAAATAAAAAAATGCGTCAAAACCAGTGAGAAACCAATAATTATCACGGAATTTTTAGTTCCAAATATTTGCGAATAACTTGTATCCGTTTTTTTCTCTTCTTCGGGAGCTTTAGTTTTCCGAGTGACTTCATAGAGCCAGCCTGTCAATAGGCTCAAAACTAAAGAAAGAATCACTTTAATATCCCAATTAAAATAGGGATTTGATAGACCAATGCAAAAAGCGAATAGAATTGGAGTAATTAACAAATGACTGAACCCATACAATAAAAAATGTTTTTTTAACCAGTTTTTCGCAAAAAATTCCTTATTCATCAGAAAAGTCCAAATCCATAGAATACCAAATAAAAAAACCAAACGACTATTAAAACTATAGTGCCCCAGCAAAAACAAGAAACAAAATATTTGCAATGTGAACGCGCCATACCCAAGAACTCGAACTTCTTTTAAGGTGAAAATTCCTTTTTGCAATATTCGATCAGGGTAACTGATCTTGTCTGATTCAAAATCTTTATGCTCGTCAAAAACCCGTAGCAAAAACAGGTGCATCATTGGCACGATACTGCAAAAAATATCGAATATGTTGAACTTGCTTAAAGATTCTGAAGGATCAATTGTAACCGCTTTTGCTAGCAGGAAAATAAATATCCCGGAAACAAAATTCACCGGTGGAAATCGTTCATTGAGCCAGGCTACTAGTCGTTCCTTATATTTCATTTCAGTCCTTATCATAGATTTGAAACTGATAGAGTCGAGTACTATCAGTAGAAGCAGCCCATTTTTCTAATTCCACATTTCGGGTTCTGTTGATGATACCTACTAGCTCGGGATGCTTCATAAAAGTTCTAAATACAGCTCGTTTCCAATTAGACGTTAACGCCAAATTTGATATCTCTAGATTCTCTTTTTCTGACAAATAACTGAGTACATCAGAAAAAGACCAAAAATCAGCATTTATATTTTTTAAAGCTTCTACTATTCCTATTTTCAAAAAAGAAACCGCGCCTTGATAATTTTTAATAGTCTCAAATTGCAAAGGGCTTATTATCGAATCAATTCCTTCGTCAAATTCTAGAGAGCCCAAGAAAAATAACTGGTGTAAATGACTAGATTTTATTTCTTTGCTAAAAAGAGTATCTTTGATACCTCGAAGTAAAAATGCCGGTAGCGGTTCGTGTTGAGTTTTCGGCATATTCCCACGATATAAAATATGATTTATCACAAACGGATGAGCTATCGTGTTTAATAACCACGCTAGCTTTCCTTTTGGCCATTTCTCGGGATCGACTCTGCTCAAATAAGCCTCTTCATAAAAGTCAAAATCTAGAAAAAATCGAACAACACGGGCAATTGAAATTATAAAAGATTCCCATCGTCCTGAATAAATTAGTCCACGTTCCAGAGAATGCATATCAAGGTTATCGATAAAAGCGTTGGGTGGAGGCGAATGCTTAACAGAATACAAAATCTTTAGACGCCCAGATAAGCTGCCAGATTTAAAACCAAAAAGAGTCAAATAGTCGAGATAGTTCAATTTTTGAATCGCTATCAAATGAAAGCGAGCATAGTCTAATTGCGTCTGTGATATATCAAAAATAGTGAGTTCTTTTAAGTCCTGCCTAATAAGGCCTAGCGCTCTCAGACCTGAACCACAGACTGCAGCTATCGTTTGACTATTTTCAGACAATTTTTTCTCTATCCGAATATCTTCATTAGCCAGACTATAATTGAAATTGTGGAAATAATTTGTCTTCAAAGGTACCTTTCGAATAAAGTCTAAAAGAGTTAAAAGGGATGTCAATGCAACATTTTACAGATCATATACGAGAAGCCATTAAATTAAATGTCGAACATTGGAATTCTTATCAGGTAAAAATGAAAGCCAGCGGCCATGTGAGTGAGGTAAAAATTCTGAATGGTATTTTTTCTTCACTTATACGGTCAGAGCGTTTAACTATGCTTTTTTCATGGTTTTACGACTGGAAGTGCCCTATTGCCATGTCCTATTCATTCGTTCCGATTCAGCCTATTCCAGAGCCTACAAGCACAATAGACCAATTTTTTCTAGATATTAATCCAAGATCTTACTTACCCGAATTTAAATCTAGTTTACACACCAAGAACATTCCACAAATTGAAAAATTGCTGACTGAAAATTTGTTGAAACTGAAAAATCCTCGCCATAACTGTATGCTCCGACATCTTATGGAATCTATGCATCGATGCCTATGGGTCTACCAAAACATAGAACTTTCAAAAAAAGAAAAGTCAGTTTATTGGCACTACGTAAAAGGCCACGCCTTATTTTTTGCCAGCGCCAATGATCTTGATAGAAAAGCTTTTGCGATCCAGAAACTGGGAATTCCGGTTTTAGCCACTGAATTACCTCCAATACCTTATTCTCCAAAATAAACTGGATCATGCGAATTAATCACTCGATGCTGGGGATACTTCCGACTTAAAATTCTTAATCGTTCTAAATTCAAAATCCGCTTCTCTTGATCAACGGCTAAAAATGTT
>CAZCHT010000244.1:0-3673 GCA_964498705.1 uncultured Bdellovibrio sp.
AAAGTGAGCCTTAAACAAATTTTATACTAAATGCAAAATAAGGGGCCAGTTCCTAATAGATTGGACAGAATGGCTGGTACGATTCCAGCCCCCATCGTTGCAGCATATTCGCGTTCGGGTCAGATACGATTTTGCCATCTTCCAATGCTTTGAATATTTCAGCCAATCTTAGAAATGGCTTCGCCGGCAAGCTTGTCTCAACCGTGCAATCATCATCTGGAATATCCATCAAAAATGTCGACAATAAGCTCTTCTTAGCTTCTTGAGATGCACCTGCCCACTTTAATGACTTCGTCATATTTTTTAATTCGACGAAGTACTTCTTTAATTTCTCATCGCGAATGTATGTGCTGTAACCATCGAATGCCCCAGCGCCGAAACATGAACTCCCAATTTTGTTTTTAGCAACAAATGCATCCGCAACAAGCACCGCGCGTTCTCTTGAAAAGAAACACAGGTTTCCCTTAATACGGCTAATACGTCTCTCAAACGGCTCGACTTTAAGCTGAAGTTTTTGAATTAGCTTTTCTTGATACAAAATAAAATCACCGGCTGAGGACTCACCGATTTTGTATTGTTCCAGAGATTTTAATTGCGAGTTATTTTGTCGTGCGGTTTTGAACGCTCGAAAACCATCGGAATATTTTTTAGTATCTTGGGGAATATAGAATGGAAACCCATAATGATTGAATAACAAGCGCTGTTCTCGAGGGACCGTCGAACTTAACGTTTGTGTAACACCATATTGGTCAAGACCGGTAATCTGATACGAATGTATTCCGGGACTGACGTAGACAATACCGGCGCGAATAGCCTCACGGCTGATATCTATGGGATATGTATCACGACTTAATGTTCGCGTATCTGTCACATCAAAAACGTAATTCAAATAGCTTCTGAATCGCGCTACGGGCTCTGCAATGTGATCAAATAACGATATCGACTGGTCCACCCGAGCTCCATCATAGCGATGAAAATCGACAGGCAATCCATTTTGAAATGCATAGAATGCTCGCATCGCGTACGAAGCATCGGCGCAGTCTGTTTTTAAACCGAATAACTGACTCTCTGGATTTGTGAAAACATCATTGGTCCAATACTGGCTGACCCAATTGGAATAGGCGTCCTCATTGGATTCATTCCAATTGGCCTTAACGGTCCATACGGCCGCGGGCAATTGCAATCCTAAAAAAAGAATCGCGAATAACCATTTCACTGGGAAATCTCGGTGTTCCATTTAGTTTGATATGTCTTCTGTCCATAAGGGCCTTTACAGATGTACAGCAAAGGATTCAAATCCAAATCCACCAATAAAAATGCTTTTTGGGTTTCCACAGGACAACTATTCAAAAAGCGCTTTCTTGCATTTTCATATTTTTCATCCGATTGGGTATCTTCAAACAAATTTAAAATGGCGTTTTCATCCACCATCCTAACTTCACGATTTCTAATTTTTTCAAAAACATCTGTCCAATTGAAAGAATTTTGAGTCAAAGAGAATAGCTTAGAAAAGTCATTAAACAAGGCAAATACATTTAGATTTCTTGAAGTCACGCAGCCGTCACATGAATCCGTACTTACAAGACACGAATTTCCACCACAGTATTGTTGACACAAACTGTTTTTCTCGCCGGTACAGGTAACAAAATATCCGACATTTAGGTCACCGTCGTCATTGAAGGATGCTTTTGAAAACGTATAGGGCACTCCGCCAAATTCCCGGTCTAATTTGAGTTTCAAACCGGCGGCCGACGAATAAAAGAAAAACAACATCACCATCAAAAAATACTTCATTCAGATCTCCGTGCGCAGCTAGGTATAGATCGCGGAATGCCTATGTAACTTGGTTTTTTACCTTTTACACACGTGATAGGAACGCGCGTTTCCCTTTGGCAACCATCAAACTTTACCCACGCATCCGTATATGAATCGCCATTATACATACCCGAATCGCTTGAATTCCATAGGCTGCCATCTGTCACTTTCACACCCGTTTTATTCTCAAGTTCAGAAATCGTGTACGACAAACAAATATTTTCCATACACTTAGCACCATTCATTAACTCATACATGCATGAATCTGGAATCGAGTTGTACTTAACATAGGCTTCTTTTACGTATTCTGGATTTACTTTTAATTCGATCGGTTGATTCACTGGATTTTCATCATCTTTGAAGTAGCTGACAAGACTGGCGATAAAACGAATTCCAAAACGGAAGACGTTGTAATGATTCGTCACTGCAGCGATAGCGACCTCTTCAAAGTTCAGCATACACGCGCCACATGCCGCCATTTCTTTTGACTGGTTCGTTTGCAATTCCAAATTATTAGAAACCATCTGACCATCAGCGTTTCGGATACATCCTTGAAATGTAATGCCTTTGAAAAGCAGTCCCATGTTAGGCTGCTTAATCTTGCTCGTGTTAGACACGCTGACATAGCAAGGCGCTTTAGCTAGCTGGCCCAAATCCAAGAACACAGTCGTGGACATGGTCTTTTGATCAAACTGAGGATCAAATTTAATTTTTCCATCCTCAAATAACTGTGAAAAGCTAACTAACTTTTTCGTATCAAAGTCTAAATCTAGGTATATCGGCAGCATCGTGACTCCAGAAATCACCGAACTCACTAAATCCGAGACTAGGTTCTTCTTACGCAGCTGGCTTTGCTGCCAAGGATCGAATAATCCGCATGCAACGTCGGCACCTAGATAATTTTGCGAAACTGTTTCGTTAGCCGATTTATTCCTAGAGATACCTTTGTAAAGCGCCACTTGATATACGTTAATCATGTCTTCCATGATGTTACGCGTACACTCAACCGCCGTTTCACAGACCACGTCATCTTTTAAACGAACATAGGCATTACGACTTGAGTTTTGTGCTTGCGACGTCGCAGACGATGCATTTTGGAATTCGATGGGCAATGTGTATTGAGTCACCGTTTGAAACCATTTTCTAGCGGGAACTGAATCGCCCATATTAATCGAATTTGGCGACAGCATTTGTTCTTTAAGACTGTTTTCTACACGTTCGCAGTAGGGCGCTAGCGATTGAATGTACGTTAAACCTTTAAAAAATAAATCCTCAGGGCGCTGATTTAAAGCACTGACTTCGTTCAACCCTGAAACTTGGTATTTAGAAATAGAAATTTCCTTAGCAAACGGGCTTAAATCCGGGCGTACTATTTTATTTACTTCTGCACAGAGCGTGTAAACTTCAGGCTTGATATTACCGTCAGTGAGTAACGGTGATAAGTCTTTCAACAATTGATCGGCATTTTTTTGATTAAACACGACGGCCAAATTACGGATTGATTTGTACAATTGAAAATTCGATTGATGGCGAACTTTCATCAATGACATTAGTTCCGCACGTGTGTTTGTGTTTGTCGACGCCTTTTGTTCTGGTGGACGAAGACGTTCATCAAATGAGCTTAACTGACCTTTCATAATTTCATTAGCCATCAAATATGAACTTTGAAAGCTCCCCTTACGAAGAGTCGATTTTAACTGAGAGATATTTAAAAAATCCGTATCACATTCGGGACGGCTGATTGAATAGCAACCATCGGCCATCAATGTTACGATTTCATCGACGGCAAAACTGCGAATGATTTCTTGATTTTGCAAAACAGGATGAGTCCACTTCTGTGCCCAGAACAAACTTAAAT
>CAZCHT010000245.1:0-3658 GCA_964498705.1 uncultured Bdellovibrio sp.
TCTGTATTTAACTATTTAGAAAAAACTAGCCACAGGTCGTGGCTCGAATGAATTTTATTTTTCTTTATTAAATTCGCTAGTTAGACCCGTCTTAATTGGCGTCTTGTCTTGTGACGCAAGCCATTCGGACGATGGTCTAGAGCAGTTCTGAAAGGAAACAATAAGAAACGGATTCACAACAACAAACAACGTAAACAAACGTACTGATTTACCAAGCATGCATCCTCCTTAAGGATCTAACTAGTGTAAATCAACGTCGCAAAAATCACTCCACTGACTTTTTTTTCTTATCAAAATAGGACAAAACAAGCTTATAATAAGGCTTCAGATGAAATTCACCGACTCAAAAATATTCAAACATTCGTTTTTTACTTTTCTTTTATTGGGCTCGTCTATTTGTTTAGCCGATGTGGAGATGCAAGCCCCTAGCGCGATCGAAACAAATCCGGCGCCCTCAAACACAGCGACACCGCCAAATATGACGGACATTTGTGTTGAAAGCCTGAAAGCATTCCCTGGAAATTCAAATTCAAAGCTGTTAGTTGAAGCCTGCAAAAAAGCGATGGTCCTTGAGGGATGTAAAAGTTCTGAAGGTGTTCCCATATACCACTACGATCATTCCGGAAAAGATAAAACGCCTAAAAAAATTCTAGCGTTCTCTCTTATACATGGTGATGAAACTCATGCGGGTACGGTGGGTCGCTACTGGATGGAACGTTTAGAGGAAATCGAGCCGCGAAATGACTGGCGCGTAGTTCCCGTCTTGAATCCAGACGGCGTGAAAGAAAAAACTCGATACAATGCTAACAAAATTGATTTGAACCGAAACTTTCCGACAAAAGATTGGGATGAATTAGCCCAAAAATATTGGAAGCTTCACGCGCAGAGTTCACCTCGTCGTTTTCCCGGTGAACAATCCGGCAGCGAACCAGAAACAAAGTGCGCGCTTAAACATATCGAAGAGTTTAAGCCTGATTTTATTATCTCGATTCATACGCCATTGAATGTGTTAGATTTCGACGGACCAAAAGTTCCAGCGCCACGCTATAGCTATTTGCCTTGGAGGTCGCTGGGGCATTTCCCTGGTAGCCTCGGTCGTTATATGTGGTTCGAACGCAGTGTTCCTGTTTTAACGATGGAACTGAAAAGCTCCCTTCCTAAAAACAATGATCCGTTTGAGACACTTCAAGATTTAATTGGGACTCTAGTTAAATACGACATGAAGTAACGTTCGGATGCGATCGAATCAGAACTACCTAAATAAAAATCTCGGTCGCAATGTTAAAGACCTCCTGATTAAATCACTAAAACTTTTTTCGGGCTCGCTTCCAAAGCAGGCTATTGATTTGGGTTGCGGCCTGGGTATCGAAACGGCTCACTTGGCAACGGTGCCTGAATGGTCGGTGCTGGCAATTGATAGCGATATTGAATTGCTGGCACTCGCAAAAAAGAACACTTCTAGCAATGATCGCGTGACGTTTTTAAAGAGCTCCTTCGAAACTCTGACGTCACTGCCCGCGTGTGATTTGTTGTATAGCTATCATAGTCTACATTTCGTGGATCGCGTTCACTACGACCGCATGTGGAATTTAATTTTAACCTCGATTAAACCGGGTGGTGTTATTGCGATTAGTTTGTTTGGCCCCGAGGATTCGATGGTTACAAAAAAACATGCGATTGGAATTTCAGAACAGGAATTACGAAATAAACTAAATAATTTTAAAATTGAACACTTTGAAAGCGTTCGAAAAAAATTTACCGAGACGACTAACTACTTCGAAGTTATTGGAATTAAACAGGAATAAATTCCTATAGGACCTTGGGCCAATTTACATAGCGCCTCTTGATTTACATATAATTTACACATATAGTGGTTTGTATAGGAAAGGAGTCCTCATGCAAACCATCAACAATCTTGTCGCCCTTAACAAGCAACCCCATAAAGGAGAGTTTAACTATTTAATTCTGATTTACATAATGTTAACTATGGTGAACTTCATCATCTAGATTTTAGACTAAGACTTACTCTCCACCCACCCAGTCTTTGTATCTTTTAAAACCACTTTAAAGTTTCGTATGGGCGGCGGCTTCCGAAGTCATCTTTGGAATAAGTTCCACGCCCACTTGTAATAACAAAGGTCCCAGTAATAATCCCGGCAATCCAAACACTAAGATCGCACCGATAATTCCTAGTAGTGCGACAAACGGATGCACACCTTCTTCATTACCTGAAAATACATACGGCTTAATAATATTATCAATACTGCCCGCAATGATTGTAACTACGATTAAACCGATTGCATTGCCGTTTTGCTGCATCATCAATGAGCCCAACGCCAATACGAAACTGACTGGCGCCGCGCCGACGACAGGAATGAACGAAAGTAAAAACGTGATAATAAATATTAAAAGAAATTCGTGGTATCCAAATATCGAAGCCCCCGTAGCCACAATAAACGCCTGCAACATACCTATCAAAAATGTCGAGATCAGCGTCATATAGCAATTCTTCTTCAGGCAATCGATGATTTCATCCAACTCTTCTTGCGGTAAAATTTTAATTTTTAAGAAAAAATTTCGAATTTGGCTCGCGCGACTGACAAAAACAATCAGCATTCCAAAGAAAACGGCTAGCGCCAATCCAAGATCAGGAATCCCGCTTAAAAACGCGGTCGTTTTTTCCACAACAACGGGAGATATCTTGGCGATAATTTCGTCTTTGTTTGGCAAAATATCCGGATCTAAATTTACCGCGTGCAACACATCATGGATTGAAGTGAACGCTTTATCCCAAACTGTATTTAAGCTTTGAAACAATTGTGAATTTTTTGTTCCTTGTGATGTAAATTCCTGTAGCAATCGTACAAATTTTACTCCTACAAAAACGAAAGGAATAATTAAAAAGAATACGCTGAAGGCTAAAAGATATAATGGAAAAAAATTCTTCTGTCTGCGGGTAGACCCAATTTTATTCCAAATGGGCTCCAATCCAAAGGCAAAAAACATTGCCAGCAACATGGGAACAAAGAAAGGCATAAAGATAATAACAAAAGGAATTACTATTGAACACAGTACTGCAATTCTGGCCACATTATGTCGATAATTTAGATTCTTAAACATGGGTCCACACTATTTCCAAGTGTGAACTATGTCTAGTGTTTAAACTGATTTTGCAATGCCTGATTGATCTCGTCGATACGATCTTTTTTACTGATCACTTCATTCTGAATTTCATCAAGTCGATTTAGCAATTTTTCTTTGGCCAAGCGAATCGCTTCATAAATATTTTCATGATGGGCTTCCTGCTGGATACTAGAATCGCCATCTCTGAGGCGAATTGCCACACGATGAAGTAGGGCCAGCTGACTTGTTGACCGTCCTTGCCCCTTAAGCTCCAATTCCATGGCTAACTTTTGTGGGTCTTTAGCAATGACGGCTGCCACTGTTGTGGGAGTCACATAAGGCTGAAATTCAGCAATTTGTTGATATACGAATGATTTTAGATCTGGATCATCCTGAATCAGTTTTTCTGTTCGCGCTGCTCCGCTATTAACAGCTTTTTTACTTTTCTTCCTGAAAAGGGAGAGCGGATCTTTAGCTTTACGTTTTGCCATAGCGCCTCCTCCTGCCTCTAGAATACCATGGCTTTGCTGGAAAT
>CAZCHT010000246.1:0-3585 GCA_964498705.1 uncultured Bdellovibrio sp.
GGTGTACCTTTTAGAAAGTAGGGATGTATGGCTAAATTATCTTCAATAGTAAAAAATAATAAGAAAAAAGATAAAGCTAACCGTTACCACAAGGTACGTGAAGAGCTTAAAATGAAATCAGTAGATATGAAATTAAGCTTGGAAGAGCGTATGGAATATCGTTTGAAATTAAACAAATTGCCACGAAACTCTTCAATGAGCAGAAACAAACTTATTTGCGAGCTAACTGGCCGTTCTCGCGGTAACTATAGAAAGTTTGGTCTTTCTCGTCTAGCTTTCAGAAAGCTAGCACTTGAAGGCAGAATTCCGGGCGTTACTAAGGCAAGTTGGTAGGGGATTATGGATACAATTGGACAGTTTTTAACAAATATTAGAAATGCGGGAATGGCTCGACTTGAAAAAGTAGACGTTCCAGCTTCGAACCTAAGAAAATCGATTGCAGATATCTTAACTCAGGAAGGTTATTTGAAATCTTTCAAAGTTGCTAAAGATTCTAAGCAAGGAATTATGCGTCTTTACATTAGATACAATGAAGACGGAACACCAAAGCTTTTGAACGTTCAACGCGTAAGCAAGCCTGGTCGCCGTATTTATTTAAAATGTGATGATTTGAAAAACGTAAGATCTGGATATGGAATGAGCATCATTTCAACTAGCAAAGGTCTTATGACTAACCGGAAAGCAAAACAACATCGCCTTGGTGGCGAAGTTATTTGCGAAGTGTGGTAGGATTTTATGTCGAGAATTGGTAAATTAGCGATAGCAATTGATGGCGTAACTGTAGACACAAAAGATGCTACATTTATTACTGTTAAGGGCGCAAAACATGCATTGAAAATTCGTAAAGTAGCTGGTGTTACTGCTGACGTTAAAGACGGTAAATTAGTATTAACTAGCAAAAGCGAAGACAAAAAAACTAAATCACTATACGGCTTACAAAGAGCACTTCTTTATAATGCAGTAGTTGGCGTAACTAAAGGCTTCAGCAAAGCTTTAGAGCTAAACGGTGTCGGTTATAGAGCGACAGTTTCTGGAAAAAAATTAGAACTTTCATTGGGGTACAGCCACAATATTGAGTTTCCAATTCCAGAAGGTATCGAAATCAAAGTAGATAAACAGACTGCAATCACTGTAACTGGTCCAAATAAAGAATTAGTTGGTCAAGTGGCAGCGAAAATTAGAGGTTTCAGACCACCAGAGCCTTATTTGGGTAAAGGTGTTAAGTACTCTGATGAAACAATCAGAAGAAAAGCCGGCAAGTCTGCAGGTAAATAGGGTGTAATATGAAAGTAATTATTAAAAAATCATACTCAGACAGATTAGGTGCACGTTTAGCGAAAAAAGTGCGAATCCGTAAAAAAATCAAAGGCAGCCCTGAAAAGCCACGTCTTTGCTTCTACAGATCTTTAAGCAATGTTTACGCTCAATTGATTGATGATGTTAATCACAAAACAATCCTTAGTGTGTCTTCATTAACTATTGATAAAAAAGCTAGTCTAAAAGACATGGCTACTGAAGTTGGTAAGCTTGTTGCTCAAAAGGCTAAAGAAGCTAAAATCACTGACGTTGTTTTCGATAGAAACGGTTTTGTTTACCACGGACGTGTAAAAGCTTTTGCTGATTCAGCAAGAGAAAACGGACTTAAATTTTAAGGAATATGCAGATGGAAAAAAACAACACAAACAACTCAGCAGCGCCAACATCAGATTTCGAAGAAAGAGTAGTTGCGATTAATCGCGTAACTAAAGTTGTAAAAGGTGGTCGTCGCTTCTCATTCGCAGCTCTAGTAGTTGTCGGAAACAAAATGGGCGAAGTTGGGTTCGGTTCAGGTAAAGCTGGCGAAGTTCCAGAGGCTATCGGCAAAGCAACTCGCTCTGCTAAGAAAAATTCTTTCAAATTTGATCTTAAAGATGCACGAACAATCAATCACGAAGTTATCGGAACTTTCGGCAGCGCTAAAGTAATCCTTAAGCCAGCTTCTGAAGGTACTGGTGTTATCGCGGGTGGAGCGATTCGTTCAGTATTAGAATCAGTTGGAGTGAAAGACATTCTAACTAAATGTGTGGGAACAAGAAACCCTCACAATGCAGTTCGAGCTACTATTGATGGCTTGATGCAATTGAAAAAGAGCATGGGGTAATTTATGAATAAATACCAAGTAACTTTAGTTCGATCTTCTATTAGCTGTTCTGAAACTCAAGTCAGAACTCTTCAAGCTTTAGGTTTAAAAAAGATCAATAATACTAAAATTTTTAACGACTCTGAAGCATTCAGAGGCCAAGTTAGAAAAGTACAACATTTAATCACTATCAAAAAAGAGAAATAGAAAATGGCAGCTCAAAGTAATTTATTAAGCAGCTTGAAGCCAAATGACGGTTCAACTCACTATAGAAAGAGAGTTGGACGTGGTATTGGTTCTGGATTAGGTGGCTACTCTGGTAAGGGTGGTAAAGGTCAAACTCAACGTAGCGGTGGATCTATTCGCCGTGGTTTCGAGGGTGGTCAGACTCCGCTTCACAGACGTCTACCAAAATTCGGTTTTACAAATGGTAAATTTAAAACGGTATACAATGTACTTACTATGACGGATCTAAACAAGTTAGCTGGTAGCACAACTATCGCTGATTTTGAAAAAATCTTTAAAAGAGGACTTTTTAAAGTGATCAATACTGGTAAACTTGAGAAAAAAGTAAACATTGAAGTTAACAAAATCACAGTCCAAGCTAAAGCGGTTATCGAGAAGCTTGGTGGCACTGTTAAGTTAGTTTAAAAAAAGGATTTTTGTGTCAGTAGTTGGAATGCTTAATAATAGCGATTTACGGAAGAAGATACTATTTACTTTAATAGCTCTCTCTATTTATAGAGTGGGTGTTCACGTTCCAACTCCGGGAGTGAATTCTAAAGCAGTTATGGACCTGTTCAACAGCAATGCGACTGGGATCCTTAGCTTTTTCAATTCATTTACTGGCGGCGCGCTATCTCAATTCAGTATTTTTGCATTGGGAATCATGCCGTACATTTCATCTTCAATTATTTTTCAATTGTTGAGTTCGGCTCTTCCTCAATTGGAACAGTTGAAAAAAGAGGGTGAGCAAGGACGTAAAAAAATCACTCAGTACACTCGTTACTTCACATTGGTTCTTGCGATCATCCAAGGTTTCGGAATGAGCAAGTTCTTGCTGAGCCAACGAGGAACTGATGGCCAAATGTTAGTTAGTTCACCGTTTGTTGGTGTGTTGCCGTTTGAATTAGTAGCGGTTTTAACATTAACGGCTGGTACATGCTTCATTATGTGGCTAGGTGAGCAGATTACAGAAAGAGGTATCGGTAACGGTTCTTCTTTAATTATCTTCACTGGCATCGCTGCTGGCGTTCCTAATGGGGCGCAACAGTTATGGGCTTTGTTTGATAAAGGTGAAGTTTCATTTATTAAGGTTTTATTGCTTTTGTTATTAATGGTAGCGGTTATTGCGTTTGTTATCTTTATGGAAACAGCTCAAAGACGTTTAACTATTAATTACTCTCAAAGAAATTCGGGCCAAAATAATCGTCCAGTGACATCTCACTTGCCGATTAAAATTAATT
>CAZCHT010000247.1:0-3541 GCA_964498705.1 uncultured Bdellovibrio sp.
CCAGTGAAGGCGCCTTTGTTAAAACCGAAAAGCTCGCTTTCTATTAAATTTTCATGTATATAAGAGCAATTTACTTTGATAAATGGACCACTAGCCACATGACTGTTCTTGTGAATCTCTTTAGCAACCAATTCTTTCCCGGTTCCACTCTCGCCAGTGATCAAAACCGACGCCGTAGTGCCCGCCACTTTTTTGATAGAGGATAGCAGATCCGTAAAAACTTTTGATTTTCCTTTAAATTCCGTTTCAGCTACAGAAGACTTTAGATCATCGACCTCTTGTTTTATTTTTCTCAAGTGAAGGCACTTCTCAATAGTCACAACTAGCTTCTCAGCAGCAAATGGCTTTTCCAGAAAATCGTAGGCTCCCATTTGCACGCCTTTAACGGCATCAGATATACTGGCTTGGCCAGAGATAAAAATAACCGGAATATCATAGCCATCGGAAAGAAGTTTCTGAAACAATTCAATACCACTAACTTCACCCATACAGATATCACTAACTAAAACATCCGGCTCATTGGACTTGATTTCGTTTAGCACAGCGAATGGTTCCGCAAATGTTTTTACCTCGAAACCTTCATTCATCAACGCGATCTGAAGGCCTTTGCGCAGATTTTTATCATCATCGACTAAGTAAATTAATTTGCGGTTCATATTTTATCCTTTCACCAAGGGAAGCTGAATTTCAAACTTAACTCCGCCGTCAGCGGCGACACACTTGATATCACCACCGTGCTCCAAGACAATTGTCTTCACGATCGCCAAACCAAGCCCCATATTTTTTGCATTCGTTTTCGTTGAGTAATAAATATCGAAGATTTTTTCGCGGTCGATTTCATTTAAAGTTACGCCGGAATTGAAAATTTCGATATAGGCTAACTCGTCGTCAGCGCGCAGGTTAAAATCAATATCAATTTTCGAGTCGGGGTTAGCCTCGACCGCATTTTCAACCAAATTCGTGAACAGAGTCCTAAATATTTTGGGATCTAGTGCCACACGCGCATCGATCAGCTTCTGAAACTTAAATTTTACAGTCGCCCAAACATCACCATACTGAGCGACAAACGACTGGATAAAGTCAGCAAGCTCCACTGTTTCAAGTTTTGGTTTAGGAATTTGGGCAAAATCAGAAAACCCAGATACCATTTCCGAAAGGAATAGTACTTCTTGATCAATGGCCGTAGCGGCTTCTTTGACCATCGCGGTATCGACTGTCGAACCTTTCTTCAACTGGGATAACCAAATCCGCATCGGTTGCAGCGGACGACGTATTTCATGCGCCAGCTTTTTTGCGACATCCTGCCATTTAGCCATTTCACTTAGATAACGCGATTTCTCTCGCTCCTTCACAAGTTCGTCGAAAGATTTAATATATATCTGATTAACTTTAAAACTTAAAACAATTCCTGATATTAACGAGACCGTTAGAGCCAAGCCAAAAATAATGAAAAAATACTTAATAGTTGTGGAACGAATCGCTTCGCTAAAATACTCATCTTCGCCAAATAACAATTTTAAATTTTGAACTTTCTCGAATTGCAAACGGTAGAGGTCTTTACTCTCAGGCTCGATTTTAGATAGCCTTTTTAGATTTTCCTCATGAGCCACCAATGCCTGTGATAGATCCTGACTCAGATAGAATTTCTGCTGAGACAATAAAATGTCGTCGATCAAAACATAGCAAGCGAACAAAGGAGACAAGCCCACAATAAACAAAGTTAAAATAAGTAGAAAGGAAACTTTATTTCGCATTTCTATTTTCCTTCTCTATTGAGGCTGGCTTGATTTCAATTTTTCCAGAATCAAATACCCACTCACCACCCGCAGTATCGCTATCCAGCTCAGATTCAAGCACTTGGTTAAATACCGATCGTTTAACTGTTTCAAACGCAGCCCCAGCGCTTGCCGCCTTTCTTGAATCGGCACCAGCGGCTTTGCTAGATGGAATATTAACTTGGTTTTCCGCTAACCACGTTTTTATTTTCTTTTGCTTTTCTTTAGAAATGGGATCGACAACAACACGAACACTGACCTCCAGGGTTTCATTGTCGCTAATTTCAGAAGACGGCACTATATTTAGAAAGGTATATTTTGTGAGTTTACCCATGACATTGTCCTTGATGGATACTTTCTCGCTACTTTCTGAAAAGCCAGAATGCTTGATTAGGTAAACTTCATCCCAAAGATCAAAAACGATTTTTGTGGTAATTTCTTTTTGAGTGTATACTTTGCCGTTCTTATAAATACTTAGCTGTAAAACAAAGATATTGGAAAAACCACTATTTATCGATTTATCAAACCTAGGGGGCAAATCGATATCATCAATTTTAAAACTAATTTTCCCTGAGCTTTTATTCGCCACAACAACAAGCGCCAGACTGGCTGACGAAAAACAGAGTATGAAGAAGAATAGAAATCTCATCGAACACTCCAGTTAGTGAACGATAACTTCAGAATTCCATATTTTTTGTGCTCTAGCAAAACACCTGTTTCCCAAGACAGATCTGTACCTTGAATACTACTGTAGGACGGATTCACACCAAAGTACCAACGCCCCTTGTTTATATCGGCGTCTACATTAGAATCAAATTGATATCCGTACTTAAATAAAGTTCTGCTACCAAATTTTCCTAAAACTTTCTCTGAAAAATCTTCGAATCCTTCATATGTTCCCAGCGTTAAAATATGTTTTCGGTTCCAATTCCAATTCTTTTGAAAATTTAATGCAAAATAGTCAAAACCACTATCTTGAGTGGGATATTTTGTAAAACCCAAATTCAAACGACTACCTTCAGTGGCAAAATAAGTATCGTCTTCAGAGTTCCATCCATAGTTTATCGAAGTACTTTCACTCTCATAAGTTTTTGGGGAAATTCTCTCATCCGTATACGCATCAAATCTAAGATAAGAACCAAAAGATTTATGAGTACCGAGCGAAATATAAGAAAAATCAAAAATTCGATAGCCTAGGGTACTATTAATATTCGTTAAGTTGCGTAAAGAATTTATTTGGTAGTTTGAACCGTAAAATAGAATGTCCTTATCTAATTGATCAGCTGCGTACGGGTGGTATGAGTGGTTTACGGTAAGTCCAAAAAAAGTTTTCTTTGACCCAAAGACATGAGGATCAAAATAGTTTAAATCAATCGAATATGACTTATTCACGTCAGAGTTCACATCACTTACATTCACTTTTGCCTGAAGGACTTTGCCTACTCCGAAAAGATTTCTATGCCCCAAGCCTGCACTTAATCCATATCCTGTGTGCTCTCCAGTTTCATCATTAACACGGGTAGCACCGAATTCTAACTCGGTATAAAGTGGATTCGTTTCTTGAACTTCGATAACCACATTAACATGGCCACGTTCGCTACCTTTTTTTAGAAAAATATTAACAGATGAAAAAAGATTTTTAACTTTGAGGCGAATTTTAGTATTCGATAGCTCCTCTTCATTAATTTTATCGCCGGGATTTAAATAAACTTCTTTCTGAATCAAATCGCAGCTGGTCGTTTCATTCCCAACGCATTCAATCTGAT
>CAZCHT010000248.1:0-3496 GCA_964498705.1 uncultured Bdellovibrio sp.
GCATGAGTCTTTAAAACTTGAGTAGCTTGACGTCCACTCACTTCATCTAATTTGTGATATTTATAAATTTTAGGAACGTAGGTTTGCAAATGATGTTCAAGCCCTTTTAGCGGCGCCGGTCCCTCAGAATACTGCCCCAGCCAGCCAAGCAACACAGCTTCATCAAACGGCAAATCAAACCAACGGACCGAATTAAATCCAGGTCTCGCCATTCCCGCAATCGAATTCTCTTTAAACCACCAAAACGCTTTCATAATGTCTCCAAAAATAAAAGATACCAGCTAAATCTAAACTGGGTACCTCCGACATTTTTGTAACGCGTTGAGCGACAAAAAGTCAGCAGCTGACTTTATTTTAGGAGTTTGATTTTTTCTGTGTTGCCTACGATCCATAATAGGTCGCCGTCTTGGATGGATTCGGTGGCGTCGGGGTTTAGGATGCGTTTGCCGGATCGTTCGACGCCGACGACTAGGCCGTCGGTGGTTTCGCGGATGCCGCTCTCACGGATGCTTTTGCCGATGAAGGGATTTTGGCCGCTTATAAAAATGCTTTTTAATCCGTAGTTGGCGACATTAGTACCGGCGTGCAAGTCCGAATTTTTTGAGATGATTTCTTTGAATTTGGAAACTTCGTCGTCATTGCCGATGACCGAAACGCGGTCGAAGGCCATCAGTAGGTCGTCGCGGCGAGGTGCTAGAATTTTTTGGCTGCCACGTTCAATCATAGCGACCGTTACGCCGTATGATTCACGGATGCCAATGTCAGCGAGTTTTCGTCCAACCACGGATGAGTTTGGGTGAACATCGAGCGTAGCCAGATGCGCATCCCCTGTGAATAAGATCGGGTATTCTTTTTCATTGGTAATACGTGCTTTGTCTTTTTCATTCAGATGACTCAAGAATTGTTTTTCAAACCAGCTATAGGTTTTTGAAAAATTCTTAAATCCAAGAACCGCCATCAGCATCGACAAGCCCGCCGCCAAAATAAAGGTCACAAACGCCGAAGTGAACTGCGCAACGATAAATCCCAGTAAGAAAATGGCTAGCAGAGCGCGGCCAAACAAGCCTAGCACTGATTGATAAGACATCTGACGTACGTCTTCAATCCTGACGATTAGACCACCCACCGAGCGCGCTTTCGAGAAAATCGCCCACAAAGAAGGTAGGGATAAAAACATGGCAATAGCGACAGAGACAAGTGCCGCCAATCCTTCGGATGGCAATTTTTTCGATAAGAAAGGCAGAAGCCATTTCGAACACGCCAGTGCGATACCCACGACGAGGACTGAATTTAAAAATACGCGAGGCATTTCTTGAGCAAGTTTTGAAGATTGCACATCTGGATTTTCTAACCCCGTGTTTCCACGCAATCGGCTGAGCCAATCGGCCGGTAATTTCTTTTCAATCCAAATGTACGTCGCATCGCTAGATTTAATTAAATACGGCGTCGTCAACGTCGTGATGGCTGAAACAGCTACGGCCAGCGGGTATAAAAACTCGGACGTTACTTTGAGTGTTAAACCAAGTGTCGCAATGATAAATGAGAACTCACCAATTTGGGCAAGACTCATTCCCGTTTGCAATGATACTCGCAGGCTTTGCCCTGAAAGAAGTGCCCCGATAGTAGAACTAAATAATTTTCCCAAAATAGTTACGATCGTAATCACCCCGACCGCAAACCAATGTTCTTTGAGTGCATCCAGATTGATCAACATGCCAACCGATACGAAAAAGACAGCGGCGAAAAGATCTTTCACCGATTTAAGTGTGTGTTCGATGCGAGCACCATCTGGTGTCTCGGCGAGTATTGACCCCATGATGAAGGCGCCAAGGGCGGGAGAAAATCCCGATTTAGTAGCTAGCAACACCATCAGTAGACACATTGCGAGTGACACAATCAATGATGTCTCATCATTCATTAGAGAGCGAGTTTTGCGCAAGAACCAAGGCACAATGAAAAGGCCCCCCAAGAACCAAAGTGTTAGGAAGAAGGCGAGCTTGGCTGCCGACGTTAATAACTGAGTGCCTTCAAACGTATTGGATACCGCAATTGTTGACAATAAAACCAAAAGCAAAATCGCCACAAGATCTTCAACAATCAAAACACCAAAGACAAGTGTGACAAAGCGCCTTTGTCTAAAGCCAAGTTCGTCAAAAGCGCGAATAATAATCGTCGTAGATGATATAGATAAGATGCCGCCAAGAAAAATGCTGTCCATTGTGTTCCAGCCAAAGCCCTGACCCAATAGATAGCCTAGTCCCAACATAAAAAGAACTTCGGTGATTGCCGTTATCGATGCACCTCGGCCAACCGAGGCTAATTTTTTAAAACTAAATTCTAATCCCAAACCAAATAATAAGACGATGACGCCGATCTCTGCCCAAATTTTAATCTCATCGCTTTCTTGCACCGTGGGAAAAAAACTGACTTCGGGTCCCACAAGGAAACCGGCAAGCAAATATCCCAACACGACGGGTTGGCCAATTTTTTTAAAGAGCAGCGTAACAACACCGGCTACCGCCAGAATTATTCCCAAATCTTCGATCAATGTTGGCAAATGTAAAATAGATTCCCCCAGTTACGTCATCGCAGTAAATTGAATTTTTACATCACCGATTCAAAAAGTGAAAGAGTAATTTTGCCCCCAAGAAATTTTTTAAAAAAATATTTTGTTCCAAAAAGTCCAAAATGGAACCTCAAGATGCCGTTTTGCTATCGGCATCGCGATTGCTTCGAACCTATTCAAGCAAACAACTCGTTCAAACGACTGAACGAAAAAAAACAAGGAGAATTAGGTTATGAGGAATTATTTTAAATATGTTGCGATTATCGCTTTGTTAACTGTGGGCGTAGCGTGCGAAAACAAATCGTCTAACAGTGAACCACAAGCTGTGGCAGCCGCTGCTGATCCATCAGCAGACCCATTAGCATCAGGTAATGCTGTCGTAGTTGCACAAGCTATGATTGCGCCATCGGGCGGTGCGGTAACTACATCAACTGTGGTCGCACACGAATCAAATGTTGGCGAAACGCCAGCTAGTAATGAAACTATGTCTTGGGACGAAATTATCGCTGCGTATCCCGCATTAGCTGATCGAGTTAACTTTTTATCTGGTATCGACAAAGTAGTAGAAACTGATGCTCGTACTTTTGACTTATACTCTGGTGGCAGTATCGTATTAACTCTAGAATACACGGCGGCTAATGACGCGTTAGTTGTTAAAAATTCAGCACACGCTGGTTTTGCAGCGGATTTAATTACTGTTGAATCCATCGCAGCAGAACAAACACAAGGCAAAGTTGTTGATCGTTTAGATTTTGTGATGTCATCATGTGAAGTCAAGAAAGAAGAGCCACAACAAGAACAAGAGCAAGCCCAAACAGGCAAAGAAGCTCCGGCAAAAGAAGAGCCAGCTAAAGTTGAAGAACCAAAACAAGAATGTGCTTCAATCGTAGCTAGTTTAGTACTTGAGCAAGTGGTTGAAAAACAAGAGCA
>CAZCHT010000249.1:0-3456 GCA_964498705.1 uncultured Bdellovibrio sp.
CGTAACGAGATTTCCAAAATTATGGGTCAGCCCTTGCTGATTTCGGTTCAATAAGCTAATAACTCCAAATGACGTTTCCTAAAGTAACACCGCCTTATTGGGCGCCTGAGGGCCATTCGCAAACTTTAGTTGCTCATTTAACTGGGCCTAAAATTTCTTTTCATGATGAAAACAAAAAACTGATTCCGTGTTTGGATGACGACGATCAACTGTTGATCAAGTATCACCTGCGTGATCCAAAGAAATGGATTTTGTTAGCCCACGGTCTAGCTGGTGATAGCGAGTCTCAATATATCAAGCGATTGACTCGTTTAGCGTTAGAACAAAATATTTCCGTCGTGCGCTTTAATCATCGTAACTGCGGTGAATCTTTGGGGCATGCTAATAAAACGTATCACGCTGGTCGCGGTGAAGATATTTACGCTTCTGCCAATTGGATTCGCTCCAACTATTCAGGCAGTGAAATTATAGTCATTGGGTTTTCTTTAAGTGGAAACACAGTTCTAGATATGCTGATTCGCTTTGAAGATAAAATCGAAATCAAAAAAACTATTGCTGTGAACGCACCGATTGATCTGACTCAGACATCGCTCAACATAGCGCTCAAAGAGAACACAGTTTACAATCAGTACTTTGCTCGTTTGCTTCAGCAAGCCAATATGAATTTGGCGAAAGCTCAGAAGGATGGACTAGGCGAAGTGATTCGTAATACTAAGGTTCCACGATTTGCATCACTAGGCGATTATGATCAGATATTTGTAGCGCCGCTAAGCGGTTACAAGGACGCATGGGATTACTACAAGCAGTGCTCAACAATTGACCGTCTAAATTCAATCAAATCATCGGTGACTATATTGATGGCCAAAGATGATCCAATTATTCCATTTCGCATTTATAGGAACAAAAAATTTAATTCCAATTTTCAAGTCAGAATTGAAAACACGGGCGGACATTTAGGCTACTTATCAAAAACGAAAACGCCTCTGGGTGATAATCGTTGGATGGATTGGTATTTGATTGAACATATTGTCGAGACGTTTAAAAAATAGGAACTGGCCCCTTAGAATGCATTTTCCAAGATATTCTAACCTGGCCCCACACTTGCGACAGTGTCGGCATGATCCAAATAAAATGCCCTCATTGTTTAAAAAGATACGCTCGTGTTAGAAACTCGCATTCATTTGTAAAGAAATCCGGATTCTTTTATAGATCTTCTGATCGTAAATCGGTGCAGCGCTACTATTGTAGTAGTTGTAAGAAATATTTTTCGATAGCTAGTCTTGGTAAGTGCTACAAACAGAAAAAGAGACACATAAACTCTAAAGTAGCTCGCTTGTTAGTAGGAGTCGTATCTTTAAGGGAATCTGCGCGAATACTTAAAGTAGATAGGAAAACTATCGATCGTAAATTAATTTTCATGGGTAGAAAGGCTGAAGAAGACCTTAAAAAATTTAACTCAAAATTTAGTAAAGCTAAGCACGTCGTATTTGATGACCTTGAGACGTTTGAGCATACTAAATGCAAACCATTGTCTGTAGGTTTAATGGTCGAAGAGGAAACGAGACGAATCTTAGGATACAATGTCGCCCGCATGCCAGCAAAGGGACTATTAGCAAAGATTTCAGTGGCGAAATACGGAAAGCGAGTCGACGAGCGTCCGAAAAAGAGAACAATGCTATTTAGTTATTTGGGTAATTTGGTAGACGAGAATGCTATGATAAAATCAGATGAGTGTCCGTATTACTTTAAATATATTACTAGGCATTTTCCGAAAGCTTCCCATCAAACGTTTAAAGGTAGGGCCTCTGCGATTGTGGGACAAGCCGAGCTAAAGAAAGTTGGCTTTGATCCTTTATTTGCAATCAATCATACCTGCGCGACTTTAAGAGCTAGAACCTGTAGGTTGATCCGAAGAACCTGGTGCACGACTAAGAAGCCTGAAATGCTTGATTTACATTTGGCGATCGTCTGTCTTCATCACAATTTGAATTTAAAGAAGCTCGCGTCTCCTTAGCTGCAGGCTAAGGGGCCAGTTCCTAAAAAATAATTCCGTCTGGTTTTAATTCCTCAGCTAATTTCAAATCAGTTTCCGATTGGATCGGGCCCAGAAACACTAATTTTTTTCTTCGCCGAATTTCCGTGACCATGGATTGATCTACGAGCGGTCGGTTCAGATAGGAAATCGGTGCAATAAAGACGTCCCCACGAATAGAAATCGCGGCCTCTAACCCCAAAGTAGAAAAGGATTTTAATCGACTGACTTCTGGTATTGATGTTCCATAAACCCACATTGGTTTTTGTTCTTTGATCGCTTTAATTACAATATCAATAGGTGAGTTTATAAGAACACGATCTTCTAATTTATTTTTTTCGATGAAGCTGATCACGTCTTTGTGGACGTCGATATCGTTTGTTAGAATATTAAAAATATAATGATCTGTTTTAATAGTTTGAATCGCTTTTTCTAGCGGCATTACACTTTCATAAAATTCGTTCAGTTCGGACAAGGTATAACCATGGACAAACTTACCTTTAAATTTCTTTTTATCGCGGGCCCAGGTTAGAAACGCGTCGACATTGAAATTGTAATCTGAAATAAGAATGCGATCTAATGTCATGTAAACATTGACCCAAGTAAGTGTTGATTTGCTGTCAGGGCGCAAATGCTCTTTACTAAAAATACCAATCGATACAGGGTGGCTGGCCGACATGGCACTTGTCAGGAACGGGTGCTCAAATTGCTTATACGGTAGGGACAGGCCCCACATTCGAATGACCAGGCCAATTAAAAACGCAATTACTAGAGTACCCAAACTAATCAAAAATAACTTCATCGAGCATCCATATCCATAAGTTAATGAAATCACCTATGTTTGCTAAAACAAAACTAACCATTGTAGAAAATCAATGTACGTTTAAAAAAGACGTATTTAAGTTGAAAAACTTGAACTTTTCATTTAGTTTTCAGCTGTATACGCACGTTTAAGAGTACCTGTAACGAACAATGGCATTTTTAGCAAAGGATAATTGTTTGATCCGATTGAGTCGTAAAATGGAATACGCTTTGGTAGCTCTGAAGTACATGGCAGGAAAAATTCCTGGCGAGTTAACTTCGGCCAAAGAAATTTCTGATAAATTTCATACCCCGTTTGATGTCACTGCCCGCGTGATGCAGTCATTGTCACAAAACGGATTATTAAAATCAGAGTATGGTCCACTGGGTGGCTACTCGATCGCTAAAGATTTAAGCCGTGTGTCGTTCAACGATCTGCTCGAAATGATCGAAGGGCCAACTCAAATTGTGAAGTGCCTGCAAAAAGAAGACGTGTGTGACGTGCAAGCTCATTGCAATATCGTTTCTCCTGTTCAAGCCTTAAACCAAAAATTAGTGCAGTTTTATTCCAGCTTAAAATTAAAAGACATTGTTGTTGGTGCAACTGTTCCTTCGGCAAAATC
>CAZCHT010000250.1:0-3428 GCA_964498705.1 uncultured Bdellovibrio sp.
CAAATCGTTATTGACGCTAAGCCGTCAGGAAAATGGAAAGCCGGCCTGCAGATGGGCGCCATTCCTGCGTTGATTTTGGGGAATTCCTACCGCGGGCAGTACGAAGCGGAGATTTTTACCCAGATCTTTCAAAAAGTGGGACAAATTGGGTATGGCGTTCTTTGGGCGTCTTCGATTTTAAGTATTGTCAGCGCCATAGAATATTATAACATCTACAAAAGTGGTAAAAAGTAGGAATTATGCTTAGATATTTGCAACCCTCATCATGGCTGTTTATTTTTATTGCTCTACTATTGTGCCTATATTTTTCTACTAAAATGCAAAGCGGTCGTCGCTTGGCACCTATGATTAAAGTCAGTCCCGCATCTTTTGTTAGCTTCGGTCAGTAATTCGTGGTTACATTCAGTTCATGACGAAATCATCTATTCGAAAAACCGTTTTAATTTTATTGTCAGTGTCCAGCCTCGCTTTCACAGGCTGCGAAACATGGGGCGTTCTACAAAGTCTGATTGAACCTCCAAAAGTTGAAGTGAAATCAGTTGATATTGGCAAAGTTGGCATGGAAGGAATTGATTTGGAGGTTAATCTAAAAATCAATAATCCCAATTCGACTCCGCTTAGCATCGATAAATTTAAATATGATCTGGCGATCGGCGATAGTTCACTTTTCAGCGGCGTTTACGACAAGAAAGTGGAATTGAAATCAAAAGATGTGACCGATGTGATGATTCCAGTGAAACTAGATTACAAATCAGCACGTGCCGCGGTTGAAAACTATCTATTCAAATCTGTTCGGGAGTATAAACTTAAAGGCTCACTTTCTAGCGGCGCCTTTACCGTACCCATTGAAGATTCTGGGAAAATCGAAATGAAAAAGTAAGGCTTGGCCTTACGCTGTTAACTTGATTTTATGTTCTGGATTAAAAAACTCTTGTGAAAGTTTTAATTTAGAATGTTTACCACTAGTTATAAATCTGGGAATGTAGCCCGTCGAGCGAAACCCCTTATCTGGAACAAATTCAAAAATTCGCTCTGTTCGGTACGACTCTCCAACATTCTCAAGAACTTCTACAATCTCAACAATTCGGCGAGTGCCATCGTGAGCCCGAGCAGCTTGCACGATAATATTGATTGTCGATGCGATATCTTGTCTTACCGAAGACACAGGAACATCGTTCGCTCCACGTAATACCATCGCTTCAATACGGCGTAAGGCATCGTGAGCTGAGTTCGCATGCAGCGTACTCATACTGCCGTCATGACCTGTATTCATGGCCACTAACATGTCCATGGCTTCACCACCGCGGACTTCCCCGATAATGATTCGATCTGGACGCATACGTAATGAATTCTTAAGCAAATCTTTAATATCAAACTGAACTTCACCGACCGACGATCGGCATTCCATTTTCACTTGGTTTTTAACCGACAATTGCAATTCACAGGTATCTTCAATCGTCACGATACGTTCACGCGCTGGAATAAATTGCGATAGCAGATTAAGCAATGTTGTCTTACCAGCCCCAGTTCCACCACTCACCACAATGTTTAATCGCGCCAGTACAGCCTGATTTAGGAAATAGAGCATCTTTTCATCAAAGGCTCCATGATGGATCAAATTATTATAGTGAATCATGACTGGAGAGAATTTACGAATCGTCACTGCTGGCGCTTCGATACTAATTGGTGGCACTACGATATTGATACGCGAACCATCGGCCATCTTTGCATCCAAAAATGGATTACGACGATTTAACTCACGTCCAACACTCACTGCCAATGCCAAAACAAAACGCATAAAATGCTCAGGGTTATCAAATTTACCCTCTGTCTCTTCAATAATACCCTTACGCTCAACAAATATGCGATCGTATCGATTGATCATAATCTCGGTGACAGAGATATCATTTAAGAATTTTCTGATTGGCCCCGCCTCGTTTTTCCAATCGAGTGGTGCCGCTCCTTTTTGGGGTAAGTTTGCCATATATAAACGCCTCGGCGAATTTTTCGGCAAACTGAATACGACCAGACACTTATCTAGACAGAGGTATTGACAGAATCCGTTCCTACACTTAATTTTTTAGCTAAGGAGTACATTCATGCTAAAAATCGGGATTCTATTATTTTTTACTACATTTGCTTGGGCAGCCAAAGACGCCCCTACTAAAGATACGTCAGCTAAAGAAAGTTCAAAAGAAGCTTCAAAAGAAAATTCAAAATCTGACAAGCCAGCGAAAGAAAAACATGGCAAAAATCCAGTGATTGAAATCAAAACGACTAAAGGCATGATCGTTGTCGAACTAGATAAGGAACACGCTCCAAAGTCTGTTGAGAATTTCTTAATGTACGTAAAAGATAAATTTTACGATGATACTATTTTTCACCGCGTGATCGATAATTTTATGATCCAAGGTGGCGGCTTTAAAGATGACCTGTCTGAAAAAGACACTAAAGATCCTATCAAAAATGAAGCTGATAACGGATTAAAAAACGACAAATATACGATTGCTATGGCTCGCACCAGTGATCCGCACTCAGCTAGTGCGCAGTTTTATATCAACGTAAAAGATAACGGTGCACTGAACTTCCGTGAAAAAACAGCGGGTGGCTGGGGTTACGCAGTTTTCGGAAAAGTAACTAAAGGCAATGACGTAGTAGATAAAATCAAAGGTGTAAAAACGGGCGTGAAAAACACACCCGGCGGTATGCCGATGGACGACGTTCCTGTTGAAACTGTAAAAATTGAAAGCATTCGCTTAAAAAAATAGTTGATGTACTAAACTAGAGGTCCGTGTGAATCATAGGGAACCAACAAACCCAGCCGTGCTTAAAGACTTCATTGTGGTGTTTGCGGTTCCTACGATCATCAACAAGGTATTTATGATTTACTTTGGATTGATGTACGCTGACCATCCTGGTGATGGTTATGGCTATGGTCTTATCGCGACCATTCTAGTTCTTTGTTTTACTATGGGACGATTGATTTGGAAATATCGTCACAATCCTGATCCTTAGTGATTGGATATTTTTTATTTCTAATTTGAATTTTAAAATCTTCAGGTTGTTTGATAATCTTATAGATTCTTAATCAATAAACACCGTTTGACGAACGATTCCACCTTTGTAGTAATTGATTTCAAAAGTAAAATCACCACGACCTTGTAATATCCAGGTTAACTGCTGCTCGTATTCATGTGTGAATCCCGTTCCAAAAAATGGTGATACTCGTGGGTTACCGTCAGAGAAACCTTTTAAATGATTAATCGTTTCGGCAGCGGGTTGCGATATAATTTTAAAATCATTGGATTTACTATTTAATGATGTTTTACAAACCGGTTTATCAATAATTTTTACTTTTAAAGCCTGTTGTGATCCGTAGGTAGGAAAATAACCAACGTTTTTAACAACGACTGTGACTTGCGACATAT
>CAZCHT010000251.1:0-3367 GCA_964498705.1 uncultured Bdellovibrio sp.
TGTAACAAGTGCAAGATCATTAAAAGAAAAGGTGTTGTCCGAGTTATTTGTTCAAACTCTAAACACAAGCAAAGGCAAGGGTAATTAAATGGCAAGGTTATTTGGTGTCGACTTACCTCGAAACAAACGCGTAGAAGTAGCTCTGACTTATATTTATGGAATTGGTCGCACGCGATCAAAAGAAATCTGCAAAGAAGCAGGTATCGCATCAACTCTAAGAACTGAAGGTTTAACTGACGAGAACGTAGCAAAAATTCGTTCACTAGTTGAAGCTGATTTTAAAGTAGAAGGTGACTTAAGACGTGAAATTGGTCTATCGATCAAACGCTTAACTGATCTTAATTGTTACCGTGGAATGCGCCATAAAAAAGGTCTTCCAGTTCGTGGTCAGAACACGCGTTCAAATGCACGTACTAGAAAAGGTCCTAAGAAAACAGTCGCGAACAAGAAAAAAGCGGTGTAGGTAAAAAATGAATGTAGTTGAAAAAAAAGTAGTTAAGAAAAAAACTAAGAAAAATGCTCCCAATGGAATGTGCTTTGTTCAAGCTGCCTTTGGTAACGTTATTGTAACAATCACGGATTTACGTGGTGATACTGTTTCTTGGTCGTCAGCAGGTCATCTAGGTTTCAAAGGCAGCAGAAAGGGAACTCCTTTCGCGGCTCAAGTAACTGCAGAAGATGCAGCTAAAAAAGCAATCGAAGCTGGAATGAAAACTGTGGAAGTTTTCTTGAAAGGCCCAGGAGCTGGTCGTGAACCTGCTATCCGCGCCTTAGCTGGAACTGGTTTGAAAATCCTTACTCTTAAGGACATCACTCCAATCCCACATAACGGTTGCCGTCCGCCAAAAAGAAGAAGAATCTAGGAGTTATTGATATGAGTTGCGTAGTAAACAGCGTTTGCAAACTTTGCAGAAGAGAAAATTTGAAACTGTACCTTAAAGGTAGCCGTTGCTTAACGGATAAATGTGCGTTCGAAAGACGTCCTTATCCTCCAGGACAACACGGTCAATCTCGCTTGAAATTCTCTGAATTTGCATTGCAATTGCGTGAGAAACAAAAAGCGAAACGTTGGTATGGTCTTTCTGAAAAACAATTCAGCTTAACTTTCGATAAAGCATCTCGTGCAGATGCTACGACAGGAACTGAGTTATTAAAACTATTAGAAATGCGTTTAGATAATGTTGTTTACAACATGGGACTTGCTAACTCACGTCGTCAAGCTAGACAATTAGTTCTTCACAAACATTTTACTGTGAATGGCAAAATTGTAAACGTTCCTAGCATGATCATGAGAAAAGAAGATGTAGTTAAAGTTGTTGATGCTAGTGCTGGTACAGAGTTTTTCAAAACTATGGCTACAGGATCACGTACTGTTCCTGCATGGTTGGAATCTTCTATTGAAAAATTAACTGGAAAAGTAAAAGATGCTCCAGTTAGAGAAGATATTTCGTTGCCAGTTGAAGAAAACATGATCGTTGAATACTACTCAAGATAAGGTAGGGGAAATGCAAGAGCACTATTATAAATTTTGGAGAGAGTTAATTAAGCCGAAAAGTTTCGATACAGATCGTGAATCATCACGTGAAGATTATGCGAAATTTACAATTAGACCTCTTGAAAAAGGTTATGGAGTTACTATTGGAAATTCTTTAAGAAGAATTTTGCTTAGCTCTATGATGGGTTCTTCTATTACTGCTGTAAAATTTGAAGGTGTTCTTCATGAATTCTCTTCTATTCCAGATGTATTAGAAGATGTTTCTGACATTATTTTAAATTTAAAAGAAATCAGATTCAAAATGTTCACAAGTGAAAATGTAGTTCTTCGCGTATCTAAAAAAGGTCCGGGAAAAGTTACAGCTTTGGACATTCAGACAAATGAAAAAATTCAAATTTTGAACCCAGATTCACATGTTGCGACTCTTGGTCCAAACGGAAATTTCAATATGGAAATTATCGTTGGATATGGTCGTGGTTATGTTCCTGCGGATGCAAAAACTGAATCTTTCCCAGTTGGATTTATTCCAGTTGATTCTCTTTTTAGCCCAATCAAAAAAGTAAACTACAGCGTACAAAATGCGCGCGTTGGTCAACGTACAGACTACGATAGTTTAATTATGGAAGTTTGGACTGATGGATCAATTCGCCCAGAAGAAGCTTTATCGTTATCTTCAAAAATTATGAAAGACCAATTACAAGTGTTCATGATTTTCGACGATTCATTGGAGCCGAAGGAAGAAAAACTTGATAGTTTTTCTCCTCAATTAAATGACAATTTATTCCGTTCAGTTGACGATCTAGAATTATCTGTTCGATCTGCGAATTGCTTGAAAAATGCAAACATCAGATTCATCGGTGAACTAGTTGTTAAGTCTGAAGCGGAAATGCTTAAGACAAAAAATTTCGGCAGAAAATCTTTGAATGAAATCAAAGAAATCCTAACTGAAATGGGTCTTGGCTTAGGAATGAAAATTGATGGATGGCCACCTCCGGGATGGGATCCAACAAGTGGTAACTTTAAACGCGATCAGCAATAAGTAAGGGTTTTAATATGAGTTCTCATGCTAAATTAACAAAAAGATTTTCTAGAAGAAATGGTCCAAGAAAGATGTTGATCAAGGGCCTAATGGTTAACTTAATTGAAAACCAAAAAATTATTACAACTGAAACTAAAGCAAAAGAATTAAAAAGACATTTTGATAAAGCAGTTACTTTAGCAAAAAAACAAAATTTAAATTCTCTTAGACTTTTGATGGCTCGCTTGAGCAACAAAGATGCTGCGAAGAAATTATATTTCGAAATCGCTCCAGCTTTGAAATCAAGAACTAGCGGTTACACTTCAGTTATCAAAATGCCAAATCGCAAAGGTGACAATTCACCAATGGCATTCATCCAAGTTTTATAGTTTTTACATATATAGAGACAGAATTACTAAAAGCCGCCTTCGGGTGGCTTTTTTTTTGGCTTTAAGGGAATTTTAAAAAAACATAGAAAGTTACATTTTTTTGTTTGACGAACCCACCAGGATTTTATACACCTCTGTCTCACACAAATTTCGGGGGCATAGCTCAGCTGGGAGAGCATCTGATTTGCATTCAGAAGGTCGCAGGTTCGATCCCTGTTGCCTCCACCAAAGTGACATCTGCAGCGGCTTTTAACGCGAAATGAAAAAGCGAAAAAAGTTGAAAAAAAGGTGTTGACGGCGAGAAAGAGAACGAATAGAACTCTTACCTCGCTTCGAGATTCGCTCTTTGAAAACTGAATAGCTAGATATAGGTTTTTGAGTTCTCGTGAAGTACAAATAATACTTCCGAAATTTTCTTTGAAAAAACAAAAACCCAAAAACAATGATTCCGCTTCTAACAAAGCG
>CAZCHT010000252.1:0-3358 GCA_964498705.1 uncultured Bdellovibrio sp.
AAAGTGAGCCTTAAACAAATTTTATACTAAATGCAAAATAAGGGGCCAGTTCCTACATTCCAACCGCAACTTGTCGCAATACTTTGTCCTGGTTCATAGAAAATACATCCCCACTGTTATTCGCATTGTTTGGGGAAATACCGTCAAGATTTGTCGGGTTTCCCCAAGCACCAGCTTCGTAAGCTAAGCCGCCACAAGTGATGGCTGCTTCAGCTGTATCTGTAATAACAAACATCCATGCGGCTACACGATTTGCTGCCGGTTTTGCATTCTCAAGAGTAATTATATCGTTATTACCGGCCGCTGTTGGAGCGCTAAGCCCCGACTCACCAGTACAAGGAGCTGTTACGAATCCAGCATTATATCGCAAATTCTGACCTACAGCGCCTGCACCTATAGTAGCCATATTTCCAGTATACGTACCGTGTTCTGTAAAGTATGAAGTTTCACCTTGAAAAATTGAATTCAAATGCGTTTTTGCTTCTGCTTGACGAGCTTTCGCCATAAATTTCTGATATTGCGGGATGCCTATCACCGCTAAAATACCTATGATAGCCACCACGACCATCAGTTCAACAAGTGAAAAACCGTTCCTATGTTTTGCCCACAATCTATTCTCAAATATCGTCATTCGTAAACTCCAATATTAATTTACCATGATCAAAGCGGCTTTACTAATAACATATTTCATTAAAATCGATCAGAATAACCTATATTAGAAAAAGAATTGTCCGTTTTTTGCGCAATTGTGTGCAACGCTGGAAAGCCCGATGATTTAACCCGTTCCGGGGACAGCAATCAGCCTGTTTGCGGTTTCTCGCCATTCCGAAGACTGAACAAAGCGATTTCTCAAGTCTGCGGTAAATAAGTCAATCCCTTGGTTTCAACCAGAACAAATCAATATTTAAACACGCAATTTCTTCAGCAGGAGAATCGCGAATTATTCCAGATGTCTTTTTAATTATTCCTACAAGTTCTTCTCTAATTTTTTGAAAATCTTTGCGAGAAATTGAAATTGGGGAAGTGAACATCATTTCTTCTTCGTTTAAATTTTCAATTCGTTGCAGCGACTGCAATCGCCAATTCGTATGATGTTGAGATAGAAATGGCGAACCAAATTCCAAATGCACATGTTGAGTTCCCATTTTATAAATTCCATTTTCTTCTGTACATAGCTGAGTCGTTTTCAAAAAATGTAAAATCTCGCTTGCTCCGGCACGTGATAAAGACAGTCGCTGAGCTACGGCTTCTAGCGTTTGCCCGTCCTCTACGGATGTGTACAACCAAACAGCCAGGTAAATCCAACTCGAGTAAAACAAAGCTTTCTCGGTGTCTGTTAGTCGACGATGTTTATCGAGCCGTTTTGAAATATCTAAGGACTGCTTTTTAATGTCTTCTAGTTTTTGCTGATAGTATTTTTTTAATTCGTGAGTGCCGGCCCTGGCCCTATTCAGCAGCAGTATAAAGTAATCCGTTTCTAACGATTGCAATCCAAGATAGCCACCCAGGCGATGAATTTGCTCGATAGAAAAATCGCGGTCTCCATTTAATACCTGACTCACAAGTGTTGGATGCACATCCAAAGACGTTGCCATGCGATTGATCTCGCCCCTTCCTTTTTTAGGTAGTTGATTTAAAAACTCACGCAAAAAGGCTTTATAATCAGAAAATTCAAAAATCGTCATCCTTTGTTAAATCGGACACTTACCACCAATTCCTTACGAAAAAGTAAGATTTAATGCAGAAAACTTATAAATAAAATATGGAAGTTTCAGACGCGTATCGTTATTGTAGGCGCATGTTTTGCTCACTAACTAAGGGCTAGGCCCTAGGAGACTGGATCCATGTTTAAACGGTTTATATCAACCCTAATTGTCTATAGTTTTGCCATGATGACTACGATGGCGGGTCTAACAGCGTGCACTCGGCCGCAAAGCCAGCAAAGTGGGACTACGACCAGTCAACCTACGGGATCTACCGGCGGCGAATCAACTCCTACATCAAACCCTACTCCGGACGCCCCTCAAAATCCTACACTTGGCGGCCAAGGCAGCGGTGGTGCTGGAAAACCCGCTGTCGAATTCACTCATGAAAATTTCAAAGCCCTTTTATCCAACCCGCAAGTTCAAAAACTTTTAGGCTCTGGATTGATGATTACGGAACTCAAACAGACGGCGCTTAAAAATAAAACATGGACTTACAAAGTCACTAGCAACAGCTGGAAAGAAGAAAATCTATGCGTGTTCGAAGTCGATATTGAAAATGGATTTAACACGATCGTCGCCGATATAAAAGTATCCGATGTGCGAGTTATCGATGGCTGCCGCGAGCGATTCACAAACACGCACGTGCTTAAAGATAAACTACGTCTATCGTGCTTATACATGACTGGAATCATGCAAGATGGAATGCAATACTTTGAAGAGTCTCCTGAAATTGGAATCGGAAGTGCAGCTAACGGTAAAACCGAAGGGGTAAATATAGAGTTCGAGGAAATCGCTGGTTCAAAACAAATGATTTGCTCAAAAGGATGTCAAAAGCCGTATTGGAAAATATATAAAAATGATCCCGATTCGGACTTTAAGGGAATCAAAATGTTAAAGCCGGCCTTAAACGAAAAATCGTTTTCTTGGCCAGCCATCGAGTTCACTAAAGGCGCTGATAATTTACAGCTCAAGATCGAAATGATGACGGCACTGAGTGAAAATAATCAGATTTTAACGTCCGTACAACCAACGTCGTTAGAGGTCGGTCAAACAACATCGATTTTTGCACGAGGCGAGATTCTTGGGCGCACAAATCAATCGAGTGAAGCGGCCATCGCGCAAGTAACAACGACTCGTGAGCGTGCGATCACAAAATCACACGCATGGTCGGAGCTTCGTTGTTCGATATTAAAGCCCGAACTGAAATCGGATGCCGAGCTGGACGAAGCATTTAGCATCACACCATCGGCGGGAAAAATTTCTTCTAAAGAGTACGAAAAACTCAACGGAGGAATGCTAAGGTCTTTGGATAAACCATTCGTTGAATTTGCAAAAACAGCGACCCTGATTGAGCCGACGCATAGGGAAGCTATGTTATCGCAATTTGCGCAATCAAGTATGGGACTGCATCAGCACATCTTAAAGAATCTTCCCGTTTTAAAAGAGGCTTTAAAAACGAATCCTCAAATAACGGTTGAAGACATGTGGCAGAAAATGGCAGACGTTTTAAATATGCCACCGACGTCCCCTTCCGGAGTCCGGGCGATAGCCATGCTTCCACTTTATTTCGCGCTATAACAAACATCTAAACACTAACATAACAACAAAAGGAATATTTATGAAAATCATAAGTACGCTACTGCTTTGCTCTT
>CAZCHT010000253.1:0-3331 GCA_964498705.1 uncultured Bdellovibrio sp.
GTATAAAAACCCGTTTTTTAAATCCCCAAAGTTCCCGGTAGATTTATCCACACGTTTTTACACAATCCCAATTCACACCCCTGTGATATTGTGGATTCTACTCTCTAACTCTTCGATATCTTTAAAGATATCCTGATCCTTCGACTGTAGATACTTGACCCTCTCAAGTGCGTTCATAACAGTGGTGTGATCTCGACCACCGAACGTCTTACCGATATCTACAAGCGATTTATCTAAAAACTTTTTGATCAAATACATCGCAATTTGTCGCGGAACAACGATCTGTTTAGCTCGTGTCGTCGACTTAAGGTCCGTAACTTTAACTTTAAAGTGATCAGCAACGCGTCTAAGGATCTCTTCCGCCCCAATGGTACTTTGTGTCTCGTGGCTAGAAAGAATGCGTTTTACAAGGTCGTAGTCAATTTGCAGGCCTTGTAATTCAGAGAACATCTTTACTTTCTTTAAATTACCTTCGAGCTCTCTGATTGATCGTTTTGAAATACGCGCGATATAGGTTGCGACTTCATCTGACAAACGAACGGCAAATTTTTCAGCTTTATATCTTAAAATAGCAATTCGAGTTTCTAGATCTGGCATTGTGATATCTGCAATTAAACCGCGTTCTAACCGTGTTCGATTACGGTCTTCTAGATCGATAATATCTTTAGGCATACGATCAGAAGCTAGAATTACCTGCTTCTTGCGCTCAATAAATGTGTTGATTGTATGGAAGAACTCTTCCTGTACGGCTTCACCTTTGCCGATAAATTGCACATCATCGACTAATAAAATATCGGCATTTTCGCGATATTTTTGGCGAAATTTATCCATTTTATGGTGGCGAATTGAAGAAATACACTCGTTCATAAAATGCTCTGCAGAAATATAGATAATTCTTAATTGCGGGTAGCTTTCGCGGATATAGTTGCCCGCGGCATGCAAAAGATGCGTTTTACCCATCCCAACCGGACCATATATATAGAGAGGATTATAATCGTCGCCGCCAGGATTTTTGGTTACGTTATAAGTCGCAGCATGGGCAAATTCAGAGTTTTTCCCCACCACAAAGGTAGAAAACGTTAATTCAACGTTTAAAGGATCCGAATTAAACGGCTTCTCTTTATTAAAAATAGCTGCATTTCTAAGAGCTTGATTCGCCGGTTGTGACGGATTAAAAATCGCCTCTTCCAGAGCTTGCGGGCTTTCAGGCGGCGCCGGCACTTTATTGCCGGTAACCACAAATTCAACCTCAAACTGAGAGTTGTAAAGATCTGAAATCTCTGAGTAAATTTTTTCTTGCAGATTTTCGATAACGAAGTACTGATGAAAAGCGTTCGGAACCCCTAGAACGATTTTTGGTCTCACATCACTGCCGGCTGTATTTAAATATTCGATAGGATCTAACCAAGTGTCTAATAACTTGTTATTTAGATTCCTACCTTTCATGTTGAACTTAACTTGATCCCAGAAATGCGAATCGATAAGCATTATAACCCCTCTGAACGTTCTAAAAAGATAAGAGGAAAAGGATTAACAAGGGACTATGGGCTTTTCAACACTAGTCCTATATGCTGCATTGTGAATTTTTAGAAGCCACGTATCTAGTGGTATCTCATAAAAATTTTACAATAGGTAGTGGGTCCTTGATTTGGCCACGCAAAGTAACTTAAAGATTCTTAGGAAGAACCCGTAAAACCAAGGAATGTTTGAGAAGTTACGGACTCTAGATTAAATTTCTGCTTGTAAAATAAGTTTATTAAGTACATAAAGATGAATCTAATTTTTAGTTCTGCCACTTAAGGAGATTACAATGAAAAGAACGTACCAACCGTCAAAAAAACGCCGTAAAAGAACACATGGCTTCAGAGTTCGCATGAAAACTAAAGACGGACAAAAAGTTCTTAGCCGTAGACGTGCTAAAGGACGTAAGAAACTTTCTGTAGAGATTAGTGGTAAGTAAACCATTTAGTTCAATCAATAGAAACTCTGATTTTTTATATCTTAAAGAGCGGGGAATTAAATTTTGGGCGGCTTCGTGGATGCTGGTAAGCATGGACGCAGACTTTGACCCTAATTCCCCAAAATCCCAAATCGGATTTATATTAAGTAGAAAAGTAGGAAACGCCGCCGTTAGAAATCGTATAAAGCGGTGGTTGAGACAGGAACTTGGGCAGTTTTTAAAAGAACATCCTGAGCGTATTGTTAGATTTTCTGTCTTCATCAAACCGATGTCAGAGGATTTCTACAAAAAGATGAGTTTTTTAAGTTTCAAAAAAGTATTAAATAATGGGATTAAATTCATTAGTAAGAAACACGCCCCTCAAAGTGCCAAATAAAACACTTTTTTTACTTCAAAATAGTTTAAAATTTTTAGGTTTACTGTTGATTGGTGCTTATCGCACGCTGGGTACCCAATTCATGGGTGGAAACTGCAAGTTTCACCCGTCTTGCTCTGAATATGCAACCGAGGCTTTTCATGCCCACAGCCCATTTTTCGCTATCAAGCTTGTATCAATTAGGTTATGTAAATGTCGGCCTTTTTCTCAAGGCGGATATGACCCTGTTCCCGAAAGGAGATCTTAGTGCAAGATCAAAACAATAGTCCATTTAACGGTCGTTTCATTATAGCCATGCTCGTGTTTGCACTTTTTTACTTTGGCTGGAATCAATACTTACAAACGAAGTATCCTGGCTACGGAAAAAAACCAGATGCTACTCAGGCAGCGCTACCTACCACAGAAGCGACTCCGACTGCGGCTAAGCCAACGCAATCTACTTCGGTTGAAGCGAATGCGCCGTCTGCAGATGTTAAATCAGTTGCGAAACAAGAAGAGAAAGTCTTTACGTTCGACGGTCAAAATATTTCTTTCAACGTCTCTTCGCGCGGCCTGGGCGTTAAGAATGTAGAAATTAAAAATTATAAGGATAAAGCCGGCCAAACTATTAAAATTGGCGTTTCGGATTCAGTGGGATTATTTGAATTGAGACTAGCTGACGGTTCTGATGTGTACTTTAATGTTCAAGAAATTGAAAAAGGTAAATACAAAGGAACCTACACAGACGCCTCCGTGAAAATTGAAAGAGATCTTGAATTTGTTGAAAAAAATAGTTCATTTAAATCATCTACAAAATTAGTTTCTTTAAATGAAAAAAGTGCACCTTCGGTTAAATTTTATCTTCCAGAAAAAACGATGGATAACCACAGCACATCTTGGTTATTTCCTTCGTACGAGCATCAAGATTTCTACGTGGCTCATGAAAACACGCATACGACTTTGAACTTTTCTTCCGCTAAGAACGATACGACTGGCGAAGCTAAAGGGGTTAACTT
>CAZCHT010000254.1:0-3210 GCA_964498705.1 uncultured Bdellovibrio sp.
CGCTGATTATGTCCTAATTTATTGGACAGCTTGCTACGAATATCATTTTGTACGATCATAGTTTGATTAAATTCTTGCAACAATGTCAGCAACGATAAAGTCCGAGTTCGTAAATTAAAGTCTTCTAATAGTTTTTGTTTTTCTGATAGCGATAATTCGATGTTCGCTGCAGCCATGTGGCCTAGTAGCGATAAATCTTCCATGCCTTTAATTAACTCGACCATATTGTCCGTATTGCCGGGCATAACTTTAAGGATATCAGTTCCCATAGTTTTAAGACTTGAAAGAAATGCACTTTCCGTCGCCTTATCCATGTCGATTACATCATCATAGCGCTCTAAATTTGTTTGATAACAACCATCGGCTGAAAAATAATTAACTGAATGCGCACGATAATAACCACGCACAACAACAAAATAACTTGAATCTGGAGTAACCTTAATTGATTCAACTTTACAAAGCGTACCGAACGAATTCAAATCCATCTCTGAATCTAAATTTCCTTCTGCATCTTTCTGGGCTACCGCAAAAATCCATCCATCTTTGCTAGATGACAAATCTACTGCGCGCTTACTCTTATCTCGACCTACACGCAGAGTCTGCGTGATGCCGGGATAGATCACAGTATTTTTTAGGGGAAGAACAGGTAACGATCCAACTGGGTATGTCATAAATACTCCTATAGCTAAAAGATGAGACCGCGAAAGATGTTGTCAAGCCTTGGTGAAATTACGCATAGGAATTGGCAGGATATAAAAATATACAAATAAGAAAAGTTTTAGCTTCCATAAGCAAATGTATCCGTCTTTGGCCGCTCCATTGCTGAGTATAAATACGATGAGTAAATTCAAGGTGTATCTAATTTTAATCGTAATACTGCTGTCTAACTTTAAGGCAGAGGCCCATTTTAGCCAGGTCCCAAAGAATTTCTTTGAGTTCGAATTACAAATGGTCGAGCACAGTATTGGTGTTGGCATCACGATGAAATTTCTTTTAGTACGAATACAAAAGAATGAACAAGCAAAGCATTTTCCATTGTTGATGTCACACGTAGATCTAATTCACCGTCGAGCGACTCAACATGATCTTTCCAAATTTGCACACACACCTGAGTTTGTAGAAAGATACTATCCTAAAGGCTACTACACTCCTTTAAGTGAACAGGTCTTAAAATCCTATGGCAAAAATATAAGCAAAGAAACCGGTGATTTGAGCGAGAAAGAAGTGGCTGAATTAAGAGATGCATTTAAGCAAATTAATATTATCGATGATCGTCTTCTTGATGAGCTGGTAGATGATTATGCTAAAGATAAAAATCTTTCTCCTGACGAGATTGCGCAACTAAAATTAGAGCTTTATCAATTCGAGCATATGGCCGATTTACTGAACAGACAAATTTTTGAAAATCTATATCGCTTCAGGAAAAACCATATAAAAAACGCCAAACTCAATGGTGGTGTTAACGAAGTTCTAGAATTTGGTCGTCCATTTAAACTCGACAATGACGATAAGGTTCATTGGAATTCTGGTGATCACACTCGTGACATTGCCGTCTCTTACCTGCGATCACCTTCATTAATTAGTCAAATCGCTAGTGTGAATCCTTGGACCGTAGTTCAAACTTATTTGCGCCATACAGAAAACTCACCGTTTCTGAGGGATGCTCACTCACATAATTTGCTTAACGACGCCATCGTGGACTACGTCGAAAATAGAGTCGCAATTAAAGCCGCCGAAGAAAAATATCTTGGCAAAAAGACAATAATGAAATCCTCTCTCCAGTGTCTTTCTTTCTATGGTGGCTAGTTTGATATAATCTTACGGAGTCGAAAGTCTGGTTTCGATCAAGACCGACAGTCCCTTTGAATAATGGCCATTCTATCTATGAGGGTGGTTATGTTTTCAAGAGTGATCTTTCCGTCAAAGTCGAGGTCATAAAAGCTCAGTAAAAGCGATCAACTAAACAACCATATTGATCGGTTTTATTTAACAGCATCACCTTTAGTTGTTTCAGAAGTTCTAATAGTTCCATTCCCTGAACATGATATATCACCAGAGAACGCAACGCCTTCTATGTTAATATTCCCATTAAGCGTGGTGCCTTTGGCGATAGAGCTTTTCTTTATGCTAATTTTTCCGTTTATTGTTACCTGTTCATTGATAATAACATCGGGGCCGACTACACCCCCGCCATTTAGAGTGGAGCCGGTTTTAATCATGGTGTTTTTATCAATTTTTATTGCCCCGTTTACTAAAGCACCTCGTTGGATTGTCACTGCATCACCAATAATTGCCTCACCACAAACAGTCCCATCAATGCGGGCGGACCCAGACACTTTTGCTAATACATCAACTTCTCCAGATCCAAATGGTGCTTTGATAATTTTAGATCCACCACATGGCCCCTGATTTTGGCCCTTATCCGAAATATCTTTTCCATTGCACGTAGCCGTTCCATTAATTACCGATAGTGAACCGTTACAAGTATATGTAATACCATTTACTGATGCTGATGATGCTGCATTGGCAATACTAAAATTAAAAAGTATAACTAGGCTAGCTAACATTGAATTCATTCTCAGTCTCCTTTACAGGTCAATTTGACGTCGATCTAATGGTCTCTATCTTGCCCTTCAATAAGCTTAAACTTTACTTGGTAACGGCACCAGTCCAGAATCCCACGTTTGCGTTGTGCTCAATCGATCGGAAGGGTTCTTCAAGTCCGGCCAGACTTAATATAAAATAACACCAAACGGCCAGACCTCTTCTGACTTTGGATTATGTACCATTATTTCAGGTGGTCCGATTTGGTCAAAGCTAGTTGCTGGTGCTGCCGGATCCAATCTAAGTTTTTCACTTAAGTGCACTCATAGAATAAATACCCCTGAATTGCAAATTCAGACACCGGACGTGTTTTAATGATGTTTTGTTATATTAGACTGCCATCGGTAGATCTGTTGATTGTGACCGGCGCAGAGAAGTCTTAGATTTTCCATAGTGTTGGTACCATTGGCCCATACAGGCTGGATGTGGTCGATCTGCAGATGCCATCGCGATTCGCATTTTTTCCCTGTAACTTTGTCCATGTACTGACAGCACTGATCTCTTTGAAATACTTTCCTCTGCAGAGAAATAGGAATATGTTGCCTTGCTGGCTTTGGCGGTTTTGCACGTCCTTCGTTTGAGTGAGTGTCTTGGTTTTTAAATATC
>CAZCHT010000255.1:0-3187 GCA_964498705.1 uncultured Bdellovibrio sp.
GCAGTTTTCTGTCGAGTACATCGATAACTCGCTGATGACAAATGTCAAAGCTCTGGCTCAAAAAAATAACGTACCTTTGGATAAGTACATCGCTCTGGCTAAGAAATCCGAAAAGCAGCGTGATCCTGCCAACACGGAAGAGTCGGAAATTGAGTCAGGCCTGCGAGAATTTGTAAACAACCCTCGTTCCGTAAAGCTTGCGGTCACTCCTGAAAAAGAAATTCCGTTCAAGGATATTTCTTTGATGATGATGTTATCTCCGAACAAGCTGATCGAATCCTTGCAGCCAAGCTTGCAGATCAATGGATCTACTGTTCATCTCTATAAAGCGGCCGACTAAAAGTCGGACAAAGCAGCCGACTAAATCACGCCAACTAGTTTTCATTTAGCAGTCATTTGTTGAATTCAGCCGGTTTTGGTTTAAAAATCGGCGAATGAAATACATTTTAATATCTCTATTGGCTATCGCGGCCTCTGCCGCTGCTCAAACGACAACTACGACATCCCCAGCTCCAGCAGCGCGGTATGAAACCAAAGTTTATGATTCGTCTTTTTCGACATCGTCACGGGTGGTGATTGACGAGGAAGAAATCCAAAACTCAAAAGCCCCGAACATGTCGGATCTGCTTTCGACTAAAGCCAATATTAATATTACAAACTCTGCGTTTCAGCCTAACTCATTATTAGTTCGTGGCGGGGATTCCAGCCAAGTGTTAATCGTTATCGATGATATCCCTGTATATGATGCTTCGACCATTCAGCGTTCATTCAATTTGAATTCCATTAGCTTGAATTCGGTTCAAAAAATTACAGTCATCAAGGGGAGTCAGTCCGTATGGTACGGTGGCCAAGCTTTGAGCGCTGTCATCAAGATCGATACGTTACCTAAAACGTGGAAAGAAAATCATCGACTTGATATTCAGGGAGGCAGCAATGATTACCGCGAAGTCAGCGGCGATTTCTACAAAGCGGTTTCCGAAAATTCTATGGCCATCGTCCGTGGTCAATACCAATATCAAAATTCACCTAGCCCGGTCGAGAATTCAGATTTTAAATACAAACGCAGAAAAGACAATGTCGAAGCGGTCTATCTATTGCGTGATGACTATCAATTCAATATTAAATTGTCGCATACGACCGATCGAAATGAAAATGCGACCGGATTTTCAAATACTGATTTTAAATCAGCGGATACATTAGATTTTATTACGTCGAGCGAAGTGAATCAGTACCAAATGGCGTACAGAAATAATTCTGTATGGTACAAACCATTTTTATCAGTAGGTTTCGTCGATGCCCACCGTGTTTATAACCAAGGTATAAATCAATACAGCCCAACGGAAGACAACCAAGAATACAAAAGTACATTGATACCTATTCGTACAGAGCTACGCCTGCTAAACAACGAATCGTTTAAATGGGACGTGGGCGCTAGTTTCCAAAAAGAAACAATGCTGTATGAAACATTCAAACAAATGCAAGCTGAGCAAAGTAATGAGATGGCCGGAACGTTTACGAAAGTGGAATACCTCCCAATGGACGATCTCTCACTTCAGGCCGGCTATCGATATGACACTGATTTAAATTTCAGGGATGTCGGAACGTATCAGGTCGGTGTGAAGTACCAAGACTTCAAATTGGAACACTCGACGGGTTATAGATTGCCATCGTTGTACCAGTTGTTTTCGAATAAAGGAAATGCGGGATTAAATCCAGAATCGGCCAGGACATTCTCGATAAGCCACGACAAAGTAATCAACGAAGAATTGGAAACGTCAGTTACGATATTTGAAACGCATATCGAAAACTTAATCGCCGCGCGAGGCAATCCACTACAGTACTATAATGTGGGCCGAACAATTACGAAAGGTATCGAGGCCGCAGCCTCATATCTCTATACGTTCGATCAAAAGGTGACTGTGAATATGGCCTACCAAGAACCACGCGATATTAATACGGGCAAATGGCTAGCGAGACGACCTTTGCAGAGCGCAAGCCTTATCTATAGCCGAAAAGACGATCAGGCGACCTGGAATCTTGAGCTCGTTGCACGTGGACCCCGTGACGATGCCAAGAGCTCGACTCAAACAGTGAGTTTGCCTGGTTACACGACTCTAAGCTCGAGTTACATCTTTAAATTATCAGAAGGCTTTGCTCGCTCAGTATCACTCGAAGAAATGTCGCTCTATTTCCGAGGACAAAATCTTTTGTCCGAAAAATATGATGAGAGTTACGGTTTCCGAAACTCTGGGCTTGAGTTCTTCGCCGGAGTTCGCTTAGGAATTTAATCAAAAAAAAAGCCCACTCGAAAGTGGGCTTTGAATTTTTCATATAATCTTTTAACTGAAGACCAAACGTTTAGAAGTAGCCTTCCTCGCCATCGTCTTCTTCATCATCATCTTCTTCGTCGTCACTAGCAGCGTCATCATCGCTCTCTTCTAGGTCTTCGAATTTTTCTGCTTCTTCAGCGTCGTCCCAGTTGTCATCTTCATCTTCAGCCGTCGGTTCGTCATCCAAACCAGTTACTGTTTCCATTTCAGAATCATCTTCAAACTCAGATGTTAATTCATCTAATGATTTTTCAGTTTCTTCACTGATCATCATTCCTGCGCCAGCGGCGGCTGCTGCTTTTGCTTTTTTAGCCGGTGCTGGTTTTTTTGCAGGCTTAGCGGCTTTTTTTGCTGCTGCCGGTTTAGCTTTAACTGCTGCTTTAGTCTTTGGCGCTGCTTTTTTAGGAGCGGCCTTTTTCGCTGGTTTAGCGGCCTTTTTAGGAGCTGCTTTTTTCGTAGCGGCTTTGGCTTTAGTAGCCTTAGGCGCTGCTTTCGCGGCCCGCGTGGGCTTTGTGGCTTTTACTGCCTTTTTTGCTTTTGGTGCTGGTTTTTTCTTTTTAGATTTAGCCATAAAAAACTCCTTCGAGGTCCGTTCGATAGCGGTTTAATTAATCACAAGTCTGATGCTAACGGAGCTTTTTTTTAACGGCAAGGAATTAGTTTTCTAATTCCCTACCTAAATTCGGCTTAAATTATTGTTAAGAATTGATTTAATTCAGGTAGTACTCGTCCAAAATCTTACCCAATTTCGGGTCGATTTTATGAGAAATAAAGAACCCGCCCTTAAACGGGGCTCTTTCGCCCACCAGTGTAAGGTAGCCAAGTGGAAGTTTATTCTTGTACGTGATTGTAAAAAT
>CAZCHT010000256.1:0-3138 GCA_964498705.1 uncultured Bdellovibrio sp.
ACATTTGGCGATTGTATGCCTTCATCATAATCTGAATTTGAAGAAATTGAATCAGCCCTTAGCCGCAGGCTAAGGGGCCAGTTCCTAGAAGATTACGCGCGTACGTAAACTACGCGACGATTTTTGAATTTCATCGACTAATTTTTCAGACTTCATATTTTCGATATCAACGACCAGATAGCCGATATTTTCATCCGTAGATAAAAACTGCCCCTGAATGTTGGCGCCGTATTTTGAAATGATACCATTGATTTCGCCTAAAACCCCGGGTTCATTTTTATGAACGTTTTGTATGCGGGTGATCCCCTCAACAGGATGTAATTCCACTTGCGGAAAGTTCACAGCCCCTGCCGTAGTGCCCAGTTTTAAAAATTTTCTAAAACTTTCTGCGACTTCAAGACCTATAGAATACTGAGCTTCCTCTGTCGATCCGCCGATGTGTGGAGTTAGAATTACATTTGTTAAACCTTGGAGTGGCGATACAAATTTTTCTTTGTTAGATGCAGGTTCAATCGGAAATACGTCGATCGCACAGCCAGCTAGATGTTTAGATTTCAAAGCCGCGGCCAGATCTTCGATCACAACCACAGTTCCACGACTGGCGTTAATTAAATAACTGCCTGCGCGCATCAGTTTAAGTTCTTTCGCCGTGATCATGTTTTTAGTTTGCGGAGTTTCGGGAACATGTAGCGAAACGAAGTCAGATGATTCAAGTAGTTCAGCTAATGTACGTTTTGGTTTTGCATTTCCTAGAGGTAATTTCTTAATCACGTCAAAGAATACAACTTTCATCCCCATCGATTCAGCCAAAATAGATAACTGACTGCCGATGTGGCCATAACCAACAATACCTAGCGTTTTGCCACGCACTTCGCGGCTGCCATCTGCGGATTTGATCCAATCGCCTTGATGCGCTTTCATATTGCGATCACCAAGTTGACGTGACAGCGAAATCATTTCTGCGATCACAAGTTCGGCCACACTGCGGGTGTTGGCATGAGGCGCATTGAACACCGGAACACCGATGGATTTTGCGTAAGAGAGTTGAATTTGATTTGTACCGATACAGAATGCGCCGATACCAATCAAATGTTTTGATTCTTCTAAAACTTTTTTGGTCAATTCGGTTTTTGAGCGAATACCAAGAACATTGTAGCCTTTTAATTTTTCAATGAGCTCTTTTTCATCGGGAGCATGGCTGATGAGATCAACCTGATAACCTTCTTCTTCTAAGCGGGTTTTCGCAATAGGATGAATACCTTCAACCAACAACACTTTAATCTTTTCCATAGTGACTCCTATCGCTTCACAGATTTTTAAATGTTAATGTAGAAACAAGAATTTCTAAAGGAATTTTGATGACGTATTCACTCAATAAAACGGCTAACTCTTTGCATTAATGATTTAGAAATAAGCACTCTACGGGCAGACTTATGGGAATGGAAATAACTGAGTTTAATTTACTTGTCGTCGATGATGATCCGCTGATCCACCAAATCTTTAAAACGTTGGTCACAAAGCCTTGGCGTTTGTACAGCATTCAAGATTACAAACGCATTCCCACGGACGTTATATTCCACAGTGCTTTTGTCGATATGAACCTAACTGCTGATCTATCGGACCCGATTGGCGTGACGGTGATTAAATCCTTAGCAGAAAGAGATCCTCAAACCGAAATTGTGGCCATGTCGGGCTTGCTAGACAGAAAAACAATGGAAGCGTGTTTGATCGCTGGCGCTCAAAAGTTTTTAGCTAAACCATTGTCTAAAGAAGAACTTCAGTCGACACTGGAAAAAATTCTGGCTCATTGTCAAATTCGTAATTTCGATTTTCATAATCGCGGCAAACATTTGGCTCGCTGGGTGGGTTCATCCGAAGCCAGTCAAAAAATTTTGAAACAGATTGCATTGATGAAGGGTGAGCGTCGATCGATTTTGATCGAAGGTGAAACTGGTTCTGGCAAGGAAGTTCTTGCCAGCCTGCTGCATAGCCAAGAAAATGAACGTCCGTTTGTTGCCGTGAATTCATCCAGTATTCCAGAAACTCTGTTCGAAAGTGAAATGTTTGGTCACGTGAAAGGCTCGTTTACCGGCGCCGACAGTCACAAGATGGGTCTTGCCGAAGCTGCCCACGGTGGCGATTTATTTTTAGATGAAATCGAAGCTATGCCATTGTCGTTCCAAGCCAAACTATTGCGTTTTTTGGAATCAGGCGAAATTCGCCGTGTAGGTGCCAAAGAGGCCATTCGTGTTCAAGTGCGTGTCATCGTTGCGTCCAACAGACCGCTACCTGACATGATTAAGAAGGGCGAATTCCGCGAAGATCTTTACTATCGTTTAAGTTCACAAAAAATAATTATCCCACCGCTACGTGATCGCAAAACCGATATTCCGGCCTTGGTTCATCATTTTTTAGAGACCGAGCGACCTTATAAAAATAAATCTGTTGAGCCGGAAGCCCTGACCGCGCTCGAGTCCTATAGCTGGCCAGGAAACGTGCGTGAGTTAAAACGAATCATCGAGCAACTGTGTCTGACCTCGCCCCTACCGATTGTCCGCGCCTCCGATGTCGGGATGTTGCTTGAAATAAAGGCGCGTCCGACCGGTGGCAGCGTTGATTCCCTGCCAGAGTCTTACAATTTGGAAGACGGCTTAGAGACTGCATTAAAGGCTTTTGAGAAGAAAATGATTGAAACAGCGCTTAAACAATTTCACACTGACATTGATGAAACCGCGCGCTTTTTAAAAGTATCGCGGTCGAATTTGTATAAAAAAATTAAAGACTTAAAAATTACTGAAAGTTAAAAATGGAATTCTTGAATCATTCGTTATTGTTCTCTGATCCGATTTATCGCCAAACAGCATTTACAGTATTGGCAATTATTTTTGGTTCAGGGCTGATTGTTTATCTTTTTCGTACAAGCAATTATTATTTCAAAGGGGCATGGGCCAGCATTAAATCGTGGCTGTTTGTAGCTCCGTTAATGTTCGTGGTTTTTTCATTTCCTAATCCGGCGCCATTGATCGTACTGACATTAATGTCCGTGTATGGCGCTAAAGCTTTTTTCCAAATCATGGGAATGTACCATCGCAATTATTTTGTGATCATCTGCTATTTGGGAATTTATGGTTTAGGCAT
>CAZCHT010000257.1:0-3128 GCA_964498705.1 uncultured Bdellovibrio sp.
TTAATTTTAACAAAACCACATCACCCAATGCTGGCGATCTTGCCCCAATAGGCTCTGACACCGGAGTAAACTTAAATCCATACGCGGCTTTGTTCACCAAAACAAAATCTCCGGGAACCAGAGTGGGAGACATAGATTTAGACGGGATTCGATAAACAGAAACCAAAGACCACTTTAAAAAAAGGGCAAACGCCACCGACAGACTGATTAGAGTCAAATACTGGGAGGTTGTTCTAACGGTCATAAAAAGTTAAAGATCCGTTTCCATCTCATCTTTAAAGGATCACAAATAAATCGAGCATCTTCAAGAGTTTCCTCGCAGGCCAGCCAAATCATCCACGCTTTGCCGACCAAGTTTTGTTCGGGAACATAACCCCAAACTCTAGAATCGCTAGAGTTATCGCGATTGTCACCCATCATAAAATACTTGGATTCAGGCACATTGAAATTCATATCGGCACCGTCCGACGGTTGCGAATGAATAATCACCGCGTGACCGGAATGATCGGGTCTGGATTCATTGAAGGAATATTCACTGTCCGTCGAAGTTTCATATTTCAAAAGCTGCCCGTTACGAGTGATGCGACCGTTATTCACCGAGATTTTATCACCAGGCAAACCAACTAAGCGTTTCACAAAATAAACGTTGGGATTTTCAGGGTATTTAAAAACGATGATGTCGTCATGTTGAGGCTGGCCCCAACGAACGAGCCAGGTGTCGGTAAAGGGAACTTTCAAACCAAACGAGAATTTTTTTACAAGGATATGATCATGAACCAACAGATTAGGAACCATGCTTTCCGAAGGAATCACGAAGGGTTCCACAATCGCCCACCGTAAACCCAAAATTAAAACAAGCGGACTAAAAAACGTAACCAGCGCTTGTTTCCAGGTTCCCTTTTTAGACATAGAGCTAGTTCACTTGGTGGTAGAAACGTTTCCAGCGAATCGTAGTGGGATCACACAGGAATGGCAAACGAGGTAGAGTTTCCCCACAGCTTAACCAAACAAACATCGCGCGACCAAGAATATTTTCTTTAGGCAAGAATCCCCAATACCGAGAGTCACGGGAATTATCACGATTATCACCCATTACAAATAAGTGTTCTTTCGGAACGGTAACAGGACCAAATTTATTATCGTAGATACGATTTTTTTGCATGATGATCGTATGCTTTTTATCAAACAAAGATTCAGTAAAATGCGCAAAATCTTCTGGTCCACCTTGACCGACGTGTCCATTTTGAAAATCACGATCAGTCAGCCAATTCCAATCCTCTTCAGATATAGGAACATTTTTTTCAATAACTTTATCGTTCACGTAAAGAACGCCATTGTCGTATTCGATTTTATCACCAGGTAAACCGATCACACGCTTGATGTAAAAGGTGCTCATGTCTTCGGGATATTTAAAAACGATAACGTCGCCGGTAGCGATAGGATTAAATTCCACTAGCCATTTTTCGCTGAAAGGAACGCGCAGGCCATAAACGAATTTGTTAACAAAGATATGGTCGTGAATTAAAAGCGAGGGCAACATACTGCCAGAAGGAATGACGTAGGCTTCAAAAAACGCCCAACGAATAAACAAGGCAATCATAACCGCAGTGATGATAGATCCCCACCCTTCGGTCCAAAATGTTTTCGCAAACACATTATACGGCGAAATTTCTTCCGTCGTTTTCGGCTTAGATTCACTCATTTGCAAAGTCCCCACATGGTAGTTAAACTTCACTATTGTAGGAACAATCGGCAGGCTTTGTCCCGACATAACGCGGAGTCAAAACCAAGAAATGTTTTAGAAAATGAGAATTTGCTGGTTATTCGGGCTCGCAATCCGAGGCGGTTTCCCCGGTTACTCCAAGGAGGCCAACAGTGATGTAGTCTAATTCTTTCAATGATCGAATAACGATGTTTTTGTACTCTTTATCAGTCTTCAAAAGGTTTAAATCGAATCCCACTTGAATTGCCGAAATATTTCGTTTCAAAGCGATGCTACTTTTATTCCACGTGCCACCCATTGGCTCGCCGACTACAATAAAATCAGAATACTCGGGAAAATCTTTGATTGAGAAGGAATACTCCGGAAGAAGTTTTAGAGTCTCCAAAGCTGAGTTCACGACTTACTCTCCATTTATTCACGGAGTAAAAATTCATAGCGTATCTTACTCCGAGAGACCTGAAGAAGATCAAATGATATACACCATCGAATGTTTTGTTAAAGCCAGCACGACTACTGATGAAAGTTACAAAATGCTGAACATGAGACATTTGTCAGCGACTCTAGGTATGAATGCGAAGCTCTACCGATTTGAAAGGTAATAATTAGACTAATTAATTTTAAAAACATCGGGCTCACTTTTGTCTGATCGCAATCCAATCCCTACGAAGAAAAGGACAAGTAAGATATCTGCCACACTAGGAACTAACGGCGCTCTTTTCCAGCGTTCTAAACATTGACCTTAGCAAGTTAAAAACTATTTAAGCATTACCTTCACAGTGATCTAGTCTTCGACTTTCAAAATAGCCAAGAAGGCTTCCTGTGGGACTTCAACATGGCCCACTTGTTTCATACGCTTCTTACCTTCTTTTTGCTTCTCTAATAACTTACGTTTACGAGAAATATCGCCGCCGTAACATTTTGCCGTTACGTCTTTACGAATTGCAGAAAGGGTTTCACGCGCTACGATTTTCGCTCCGATCGCTGCTTGAATAGCGACTTGGTACTGCTGACGTGGAATCAATTCACGCATTTTAGCTACTAGTGAACGTCCACGGTTCAAACTTTTTGATCTGTGTACAATCAAGCTCAGCGCATCGATAGGCTCGCCGTTAATTAGAACATCTAATTTCACTAAGTCGGCTTCTTCAAAATCCATTAATTCGTACTCTAACGAGGCATAGCCTTTTGAAATCGATTTCAAGCGATCATAGAAATCCATTACCATTTCATTCATTGGCAAACGGTATTCAATAATAACTTTCGTAGCATTTACATAGTCCATTTTAATTTGGTGGCCACGTTTGTCTTCACACAGTTTTAAAATGCTGCCGATATATTCTGTGGGCGTATGGATCGTCACCTTTACATAAGGCTCTTCCATTTTTAAGATTTTAGATTCATCAGG
>CAZCHT010000258.1:0-3048 GCA_964498705.1 uncultured Bdellovibrio sp.
TTCAATATTTTTTCCTGGCGCGACGATCTTACTTAAAAATCCAGCGCGAAAAGAAACAGGAACACCAGGATTCGTTGTTTTTTTAAAGCAATGATTCTTTTGCAAAGTTTCGGTCGGACCGGCCACGATAACACCAAAACAATTCAAAGGCCGAGTGCCATCAAAACCTGTTGGCGCGGGATCACTACTCATTGTTTGCAAAGAATTTTTCTGAATTAGTTTATTTACGTAGTTGTTAGACGAAAAATTTTGAGTTTTCCCTTGAAGCTCGATGCTGCTAGGAATTTTGATCACGACATCGGAGCCGTTTTTATCCGTTGCAGATCGCGTACATGAAAGTATAAATACAAGGATCAAACCAAGTCCGTAAACGGTATATTTTTTCATACTAACTTATCGGATTTCGCGTTGATTTGCTTAAAAAAAAACGCCCCATTATGAGACGCTTTTCACTGTCGTCAAAAATTTTTGAACGACTAATTATTCGGCTGTGTATTTAAGTTCAGTTTTGATCGACGTAGGTCTAGACTCAGGTGCGTTTGATTTGTCATGTGTACCGAAATATAACGTGTTACCGTTATCAATACGGTATACGTTAAATTCTTGTCTTGGAACGCGGATGTTGTAACAAGAAACGGCTTCTGAAGCGCCAGTCACATCACGACGATCGTTTACATTCCAGTCTTTCATATTACAAACACCGATTTTATTCGCAATCACTAAACCATCCTGGCTAGATATTGTTAGTTCAACTTTGCGGTAGTCAAAATCTACGAGTACGGCGCTGTCAGCTGTTTTCTGATCTTCGTGAATACGCAATTCACCAGATTCCTCAAAGCTGAAAGCTTCTGCACCAGAGCAATCTCTAGAGGCATATAAGTGTGTTGTGCGTGATGAGTTCGCACCAGCAAAACGATATTGAATGCGTTGGCTTTTTACTGACGCTTCACCAAGAGTCAACAACCCAGTTACGATTTCATTTATAGGTCTCGCTTGGCAATCGCCTCGGAATGTTTTTTCTTGAAGGCTAGAATCTTTAGCCGCTTCACGAACGTTGTCGACCGGATCACTGTTAGTGCTGCTTTTATTACAAGAAATTATCAGACCCATAATAGCTACCAAAAAAATTAATTTCTTCACAAAATCTCCTCGTGTTGTTGTTTGGTGTGTTCCCGAGAAGAGATTTTGCAAACAGTACACCAACGGTCAAAGGGGACTAATTGGCTCCGTAGCAAATTTGACGGGTCATATTTCCCCGTTATAGACGTCATGTGGGGTAACACACCCCACATGACTTTTTTAGAAAAACTAGTTTTTGATGTTAACCTTGTAGTGCGCGGATTCCACGACTTTGTCTAAAGAGTTAGACTTCAATCGTCCACTCATCCAGATCTCATAGGTACCATTCGACACGGCTGTTGTTCTCCAGCCCGCGCGCATGATGCTAGCCGCAGCCGTTGTTGTACGCTGAACTTCTTTACCATCCACATTCTTGTAATGGAAAGTGTACGAAGTCATCGGCACGCTCGAAGTTTTTGTGCTAATTTCAAGCTCTATTCGGCCTGACAAATCTTTGGTGGAATCCATGCCGACTAGGTTTAAGGCAATATCTAATTCAGGCTCGGTATTCACTACATAGAAATACTGATGAGTTGATTGTGCTAAAATACGATCATTGCGATCCAACGCTTCGACACGAATTTGATATTTACCATCAGCCATCGAAGACGTGTCTAAATTCGTTGACGCCGCTTTTTCATCATCTACATACGTAGCCACAACCGATTGGTCCGCGCGCACTACCGTGTATCGTACTTTAGTTGCCGATGAAATATTGTTTGTTGATTTTAGTGGAAACGTACCAGAAATAAAATCACGATCTAGCGGAGATTCCATGCTTATTACGGAATTCATCGCTGGCACCTCAAACAACCATGTCTGATTACCAATACCCGACTTATCGTTATAATCTACATAGGCAAACCCATTCTCACCCCAGTCCACACCCCAACTGTTTCTGATGATCAACGCATTTTTAGAATCATCATAACCAATAATCGAAATCGCATGGCCACCTTCACGTCGATTCGAAGTGCTTTTATAAACGCCCGATGAATACGTTAAAAAGTCCGAGTAAACCGTCATCGACGTCACTAAAGGACCTTTTTGCAAGGCTTTTTTAATCGCATTTAAACTACGAAATAAAAATGTAGGTTTTCGTGATCCTGCTAATTTCAAACTACGCGACGAAGAATCCGAACACGCTTGATTACAAGCCACATCTTCGCCGGTTGCGCCAGAAACATACGGCATACAGGCTTCATCAGCAACGCCTTTACTTTTCAAATAGGCCACGGCACTGTCTACATACCAACCGCGCCCGCACATGCCACCGCCACACGAAAACAACTGCTGAGTCGACAGTCGGCGATTCAAACTAGGCAGCAGAGATGAAATATTAACTTGTGTTTCCAGTGCACCAATCGCCGCAAACGAAACACAGCTACCACACGCCCCTTGATTCAACATCGGAGAAACCCAATTCTTTCCGTCTTTATTCCGCCAATCAATAGACTTCGGCAAACTCCCCCACTGGGCCTCTGATTCACTAGATAAAAACTCAACATCGTCAGGAACCATAGCATTCCCAAGCATTCGCTTGATCTCTAAATCAGAAAGCTGATTAACCCAAGTATCTTTGGCTCGCCAACTCTGATTCTCTTTCTCTAATTTCTGATTAAGTGCTTTTACATTTACTATATCCGCACTAGTCGTTAGCCCAGATAAAAGTAACCCTACCGATAGCAATATCGCTGAACGAATCATCCATGACTCCCTTTTACGATTTGGTGTTTTGTGTACTTTCATTTTAAGAGACAGGACGTTGTAGTCTACTAGATTGCGATGTTAAGTGGCAGAAACTAGTCCCGGCTGGAACAGCCGAGGTAAACTCCGGGCAGTCGGGCAATCAGGCAATCTGGCAGTCAGCCCAGGGTCCAATCCAGATACATAGGTAACATATTTGTCCAGAGACATGGGTAACACTTA
>CAZCHT010000259.1:0-3020 GCA_964498705.1 uncultured Bdellovibrio sp.
CACCCATAGTTATGATGTCGTATTTTTCAGAATTATCCATTTCCTACCAAAAATCTTTGCATATGGACTTTGGGCAAACAACACAAATTTTATTAAAATATAAATATATTCGGTGTTTGTCTCTACTCGTCCAGTGTCATTTGTTAATGTTTAGAAGCACACCGTATTAGACACACGAACTAGTATAAGTGGTTAAAATAAAAGGTTAAGTTTCAGACAAATATTTAGAATTTTTCGAACCAATGACGGAAAAACTCTCCCCGAGTTTCAAAACTTGTGAACTCATCCTGACTTACGCCGCCGGGGCTAAATAAAACGACAGAATCTATACCCAATTTATCTGCATTTAGATTACGCAAAAGCAGATCTAATGTTTGAAAATCGGGAGCCAGAGATCCTATTGTTTGTTTTATGATCGAGCCATGTTCGCCAAAAAAGAACAAGTTCAAGCGTGGATCAGACGCTAGTGATTTAAGTTCAGTCCATGGAAGTTTTTTATCGCGGCCGCCAAGTAGCAAATTAATTTTAAGATTTGGAAATGATTCTTTCGTCGCCTCTACGGCGGCTTTTACGCTATCGATAGTCGTTGCTTTAGAGTCATTGATAAAAATAATATTCTTTTTTAATCCAAGGTTTTCCAGGCGGTGTGATAACCCGCCAAATGACTTAATTCCGCTAAAATAAGAAGCGGGAAAGCCGCACTGGACGCCAAGCTGGGCCGCCATAGCCAGATTGTCTTGATTGTGTTTTCCGATAAGTTCCGCTTTACCTAAATTATACGACAAAAGCTGGGCGCTTCCGGCTTTTGACCACACTAGTTTTTCTGAATTTTTGTTCTGAGTGAAGAATTTTAAATCGCCGCCGTTTTCATTCAAGAACATTTTATTTTTGGTACGATTTAATAGCGTCCATTTAGTTTCGTAATAGTCGCTTAAAGAATTATAGCGTTCTAAATGATTGGGCGACAGGAATGTAACTAAACTGTAATCGACAGTTAGTTTATCTACATTTTCAAGTTGATAACTAGATAGCTCAAGAACTATCCACTGGGCTTTTTTGCTAGGATCTTTGTGAATAGACAGTGCGTATTCACAAAAAGGAATTCCTAAATTACCACCTACAAAAACGTGGGGATCAAACGTCTGAATACCCGCGCCGATAATACTTGTCGTGGTACTTTTTCCAAGTGATCCCGTGATGCCGATAATTTTTTCGGTAGTCACTTGGCTCAGAGCCAAATTGATTTCGCTGGTAATAATAACGCCTTGGTCTCGCCATTTTTGAATGTACTTTTTTTGAAGTGGCACGCCGGGTGAAATCACGGCTGTTTTCACATCGGTCAAAGCGTATAAATCTGCTTCTGCTTTAAACTGGGCGTCTGGTTTATTTTCATCAAAAGTTAAAATGTCTTCTTCTTGAAATCCAGAGGCCAGTAATAGTTTCTTGGCAGCGACCCCACTGCGAGCTAGGCCAACGATGATAACTGGAGGTTGTATTTGAGTTTTCAGATTAAACGACATACAGTTTATTTATGACGACTGAAGATTTCAGTAAAGCAAATTATACAGCAATTATCAGTGACTTGCATTTATGCGAAGCTGAGCCTGTGCATCCAAAGTATCCGTTGTGGAAGAAATTCAAAACGAAAGAATTTTTTTTCGATGACGACTTTGAGGGCTTTTTGAAGTTGATCTCATCCAAAGCTAACGGCGAGCGCATTGAGCTCGTACTTAACGGCGATATTTTCGATTTTGACTCTGTAACATCTTATCCGAAGGATGCTGTTTACAAAATTTCATGGCTCGAGAAAATTCGCGGAATGAAGCCGCGCGAAGAACGATCGTTGTACAAGATTGACAGAATTATTGATGATCATCCTCTATTTTTCTCGGCCTTGAGCGAATTTATCAAAGCAGGCAATAGAGCCGTCTTTGTAATGGGTAATCATGACGTTGAATTGCATTACAAATCTGTCCAAAAATCGCTTTTGAATTCTTTGCGGTTAACTCCTGACTTAGAAGACCGCGTGCGATTTAATGAATGGTTTTATATTTCCAATCAAGACACGTTGATTGAGCATGGAAATCAGTACGATCCTTATTGTGTGTATGATGATCCCATCAATCCATTTGTAAAAGGTTATAACTATTACTACATCAAGCTTCCTTTTGGAAATCTGGCGTCTCGATATATTATGAACGGAATGGGTTTTTTTAATCCTCATTTTGATTCCAATTACATTATGGGGATCAAAGAATACGTTCGTATATTTTTCAAATATATGCTGAAAGCTCAACCGTTTTTAGTAGTTTCCTGGTTTATGGGCTCTGTTTGGACGTTGTTTTACACGGTAAAAGATCAGTTCGCTGAACCACTCAAGAATCCTTTGAAAACCGAAGAGCGGGTGAACGAAATTGCAACGAAAGCAAATGCAACGCCAAGGCAAGTGCGAGAGTTAAAAGAGCTATTTGTCGAAAATTCAAGTCGTGATCCTATGCTTATCATGAAAGAACTATGGCTGGATCGTGCGTTTCTGATCATGTTTAGTTTTTATTTGGTGTATTTGCTATTTTCGATTTTAAAAAGCATTTTTGATATTTCACTGTTTTGGAGTCTGATTCCGTTAATGTTTCTATTTCCATTCTTTCTGTTTTATTCAAAATCTATTGTTTCACACGTTTCTGGATACAAAGAACCAGACGAAAAGATCTTAGCCGTTGCTGGTCATATCAGTGCGGTATCCCGCATTGTTTTTGGGCATACACATATCCCAAGACACGAAATGATCGGCGGAATTGAGCACTTAAACTCGGGTACCTGGTCGCCTGGATACCTTGATATAGAGTGCACTAAGCCGATTGATCTAAAAAATTTCGTGTGGATTTCACCCTCGGAACACGAAGGTAAGCGCAACGCGGAATTAGTTAAGTATAAAAATTTGCATGGCGTCAAATAAGAAAACTTTTGTCCAGCTCAAATATAATGTGCAACCATCAAAACTCATTGAAATAACTGGAGGC
>CAZCHT010000260.1:0-2922 GCA_964498705.1 uncultured Bdellovibrio sp.
CACCTTGAAAATCTCTTTCTGGGCTAACGGATAATGGTCTTCAAAGTCTTTCAAACGACCTTGATTCAAATATTCATTAAGCAACGCTAGCCATATTAAGTTCCGAGAGTAGGCATTCTGGGGATGAATTTTCTTGAGATGATTCTTTAGTGTTCCAATTGGTTTAATCAGCAATCCATACTGGGATTCAAACGAGATAACGCTGACACGAATCGATTTTGCCAGATTCATATTTCTAGCTTTTAGCGATTTGGCGTAGCATTTTTTAAGCGCCTCGATACCGGAATAGATCTGGCCCGATATAATTTGATTATTCGCGTACAGATCCTCCGCCAGGATAATCAAACTGATATCTTTAGTATCGCGAGCCGCATCTGTCGCCTTTTCTGCGTACATCAAAGATTTTCTGAATCGAGATCTGAAATAACTTAAAAAACCCAAAGCTTGATATAATCCAAACTGGATAAAAGAATTTTTAGGATGTTCTTTGTATAATAGATGGCATTCTAGAATTAACTCTTTCGCTGAAGCAAACTCACCAGCGCGTGTCTGCCCTATAGCAAGGTAAAACAGGACAATGGCTAGATCGTCTTTTCCTAGGGACGACTTCGTCTGCTTGTATAGTGACAAAGCTTTCTTAAGTTCTCCCAGAAATACGTAGCTGCCTATGACGACTCTGGAAACTAACGACGGCTGAATTCGCTTGGGTGAACGTCCGAAGTTATACTCATTACTAAGTTCAATAGTTTTCTTATAATTGCCGGCATTGAATGTTTTAACAAATAGATCTGTTTTAATCATTATTTCAATAACTTAGACCAAACCCATAATTATATCAAATTGTATCACAATTTGTTTAATAGCGTTAATTTATTTATTCCGCCAGACGCCGTAAATTAGGTTCATAAACAACGAGGCAGAATTAACTGCCTCTACATAAAAGGAGAATTTATGAAGAACTTTATCAAACTAGCAGTGGTGGCATTAGCGATGACTACAGCATTTCAGGCCAAAGCCGAAATCACTAAAAACGAACGCGTCCTAGTGGTCGTGTCGGAACTAGACGTTTTCGCCCCTAGAGAATCAGGTGATTTATACCGCACACTCGAACGCTTAACACGCGCAATTCCTAATGGAATACTAGCCAGCGAATATAGCCGAGTGATCGGCCAATATGACAGAGTCGCGACAAGCACTAATTTTGTCAATTTACTCAGAACTCTAGCAATGGATGAACACGTTAAAGCCATTGATGTGATCTTGTCATTACATGGCAGCCCGGATCGTCTATATTTTTTCAATGGTGGCACACGCATTTCAGACTTATCGAACAGTTTACTTAGAGCCAATACACCCGCACAACGTGACCTTGTAACTAAATTGAAGAAAAAACTTCGTTTGATGTACAACTTATCTTGCTACGGAAAATCTGTTAACGAAGAATTCGTTAGCATGGGTTTTGACACTAGCATTGGATCTGTAGCCGTGAATGCGAATTCGGACGTAGAATTCCCTAGCTTCGTGGGTTTATGGAGAGTGGGATTCAAAGTGAGCGATGCCTTAGCACCTACTAACAATGATTTCGCGATTTTCGCCCATGACGGCCCTATGGTCACTGCGGGACGAGTTTCAGGCAACACAATGCTACAACAAATTAACAGTAAAAAAGAAATCGAGGGTCGTACATCACTAAAGATCAATACTGATCCTAGATAGTCCGTAAATTCTCGTGGCCCAAGCATCAATTCGGATGCTTGGGCCTTTTTTTTATTTGTTCCCAAAACAAATCGTCGAGTGAAAAAACACCTGTACACTGTGAAGACAGGTGACTACGGCAACTAGCCGAAAACTCGTGGTGATTCTCACAGCGATACATGTCCTATCTTGATACCTGGCCTTTTTATAAACGAATTATTTGCTATACTGAACACAGTAAAAAAAGTTCTAACAAACGGGGGTTCCATGTTTGGTGACGAAAACGATTATAAATTTCAAATGGATGTTGATTCTGCAAACCACCTAGGTATTACACCGGAGGCGGCACATACAGAAGGTGACAACTCTCTTTTTAGCCAACAGAGCGGTTTTGCTGACATCGAGGTTTTAGCTTCATTTACCAAAGGCTTTCCTGGCGAGCATCAAAATGTTGCGGTTGCAGAACCAGTATCTGATTTCATCGCGCAAACAGATGCTATTCAATTTGATAGCGAAGGTCATCCCTTTGTGTCCAACACCGTTGATGCCTCTCATGTAGCTTCTGTAGAAAGTTTGCCTACGGATATCGCTACACGATTTGATCAGGGCGAATAGCACTCAGACGTTTAATTATATAAATTAATTTTTTAATGAATCACTCAATCGGCTGCTTTATAGCGGCCGATTGTTTTTTTAGCCAACACAGCTGACCAAAGGTCAGCCAACACCCAGATGGGACACATAAAAGTCATAGTACTTCTGATGATTGGTGATTAAGTCGCGATGATTGCCATCTTCTGCCAGTTTTCCATTCTCTAAATATAGAACCTTATCCACTTTCGTAGCTAAATGCGTTCTGTGCGTGATGAACACGATTGTTTTTTCACGGTAGATGCGCAGTACACGCTCTACGATACGTTTTTCCAAACTTGGATCTAGGTAACTTGTAGCCTCATCAAACAACAATATTGACGGGTCATGGTAAAGCGCACGCGCAATTAACAGGCGTTGCTTTTGCCCTTCGCTGACACCCAATCCACCTGGTTGCAGTACAAAATCATACCCGCCAGGTTTCGCTAAAATCTCGTCATCCATTTCCACCAATTCGGCCACGCGCTGTACTTTTTCAAAATCGGGCGCCGCTTCGCCTAGGGCTATATTTTCGACCATTGTGCCACCAAATAACGACCCTTCCTGAGACACCAAACCAAACGACGACCTGATAAA
>CAZCHT010000261.1:0-2726 GCA_964498705.1 uncultured Bdellovibrio sp.
TAACACGTCAGAAAATCTAAGAGTACTTTGTTCTAATCACAATAGAGAAATATATCGCCAACAAGCCTATTTGTCGCAAAGTTAAATTAATCGAGTCGTTTCAAGATTCATCAAGCCTTCGTGGCTTGGGTGCAAGAACGATGGGGTTTCTTCGTCGGGAAGAACCGTGCAGTACAATCCATAAGTTTGTTCCGCTGCAATCCAGCCGAGTGGTGGTTTTAAGTTAATATTTTTTCTGTCGCGTGCGTACACCAAGAATTCATTATCGCGCGCTTCATCATATGCTTTCCATAGTAAGCTGTGGAATACATCCGGGTGATCGACATAAATGTGATTTAAGCTTCTGAAGTTTAACGACGCTTCGATTTTGATTCGATGATACGGTTTTGTGAGCGTTCGGCTCCACGAAAATAACTTTCCGAATTTCAAAAATTGACGGAAGTTGTGCGCTAATAGTGAATAGCGTAATGGGATAAAGTCTTGGACGCCGGCGCTGGACCAGCTGCTCATCATGCCGACGATATTGTCTTTGGAATCAAATGCGATGAAGAAATCTTCCCAGCTAAGGGATGTCCATCGGTCCATGGTTTCTAAGAAATTTTCTTTGTTTGTGTATAAACTAAATGCGTAATCCTGATTCTTTTTTAGTAAGTAATTAATATACAGATCGGCCTGACTCGGGTTGCCTCGGCGGATTTTTAATTTCGAATCGGGTGCATAGGTAAAAGGGAATTGTCCGTGCAGTGATACCAAGTCGAATTTGCGATATAAAAAGTATCTAGGCATGAAGCGTTTTTGTGAACGCGGGCGCGTGAACGTGTTCAGTGCCACGACTTCGTTCATATTTAGTGACGTCATGAAGTATTCAACGCCGAAAATTTTTCTGACTTCTGCGAAAACATCTTTAATATGTTCGGTCCATTCCAAGATGGCTTTTCGTTCTGGAGAAATGCGCAGATCACGTGACCACGCAATACGCGTGGCTTTGCCCTCTATCAAAACAGTTTCGATGACAAAGGCCACATGGCCCAGGATCGTGGATTTATCATCGCGTAAAATGTAGGATACGAATTGGTCCGATTGGACATTATAGTATTTAAAAAAATCGCGTCCACGATCTAGTTTCAACTGCATCGAATTCTCTAACGGGAATCGGCTATAGAATTCTAGAAGTTCTTCGTTGTTGGACATTTGAGCTAATTCTAAACGCATTTTTTAAACTTCTTTGTCCCAGATCATTTCTGGCTGATGAGATTTCGAGTTGAACCAACGAGAGTATACAAATAACAAATCACTCAGACGATTAAGGTAAATTATAACGTCTTTTAATAATTGAGTGTCGTGGTCGAACGTTTCCATGACTTCGACAGATCGGCGTTCCGCGCGACGGCATAATGTTCGCGCATACTGGGCATGTGTGCTGGCGGCATCACCAAAAGGCAGAATAAAATTTCTCAAAGTCGGTAGCGTCGCATCGAGTTCATCGATTTTTTTCTCGAGCGTTTCGATGTGTCGGGATTCAATTTGTGGCAATGTTTTAAAAATCGCGGCGTCGTTGCACGCCAGCAAGCTACCTACGCGAAACAAATGATGTTGAATGCGACCTAGAAAATCATTCTCAGTTTTGTGCCGTTCACAATTTAATCGAACAATGCCTAGGTAGGAATTCAGTTCATCGACGGTGCCATAGGCATCGACGCGCAAATTAAACTTTTTTACGCTGGAGCCATCCACTAAACGGGTAGAGCCTGTGTCGCCCGTGCGTGTATAAATTTTTGATTTTTTATTCCCGTCAGTCATGCTAGCGTTATTGTGACAAGGAGGCTCGATTGAGTCAAAAACCTTTTTTTGTAACGATTCCTCATTCCGGTGAAAAAATCCCAGACCTAACGCCTTGGTTGTTGAATTTATCGGAACCGGTGTTAATGCGCGATGTGGATCGATATGTCGACGTGTTGTATGATGATGCGATTAAATCTCTATCGCTTCCTTTAGTAAAAACGCAATGGCATCGTTACGCGGTTGATTTAAATCGATTGCCTGAAGATATTGATCAAGGTTCCGTCGTCGGTTGTGCCAATGCTCAAGGTTTTGAGCGTGGGTTCCACTGGTCGATCACTACATTTAAAGAGAAACTGATTTCTGAACCGATGTCCTTTGACACGCACGTCAAACTGCGCCAGCTGATTTATGAACCATTTCACAAAAGTGTTAAAGAAATGTACACGCAGCTGCGTTCTCAGGCAGGAAAACAAACTGTCTATCACTTAGATCTGCATTCGATGCCGTCTTTAGGGACATCCATGCATTTAGATCCCGGTGAAACGCGGGCTGATATCGTGATTTCTGACTCGAATCAGCGCAGTTGTTCACGTACGTTTCGAGACCTTGTCATTGCGGCCTATGTCACGGCTGGTTTCAAAGTGGGTTACAATTGGCCATACAAAGGCGGCCGACTTACAGAAGAGTACGGAAAGCCACAAGAAGGACAACAAGTGCTTCAAGTTGAGATGAGTCGCGCCCTTTATATGAATGAAGAGACTAAGAAAATTAACTCTGACTGTCAAAAAGTTTCACAGAATTTGAAAAAGGCGCTGAGCTACATACAAGAAAATTTATAATGGACTTACGGCTTTTTTGAGGTCTATAATAAGGGACCTCATGTCCAAAAAAGTGTTGAAATTTTTAGCATCTCTGAAGCTTGCTGTACTGGTGATTATCAGTAT
>CAZCHT010000262.1:0-2565 GCA_964498705.1 uncultured Bdellovibrio sp.
TGGATTCACTTTGCTTTCAGAGACAGCTGTCATGAATTTATTGAAGTTGAAATTAGCGATCGTTTTTTGTTGCTGGTGTTGATAAAACTGAAGAAACATAACGGCCAGGATTACGATAAACAACCAGAATGCGAGTACTTTTTGTGGAGGCTTCATCCAGGATCCTTTCTGAGAGCTCGACGTTCTTTTTCAAGCCCCATGCTTAAGAGTATCATTTTTAAAAAACGGTGAGCAACAAAAGATGAAAAAAACTTCAACTTTTATGTTACTTCACGACTTGATGCGGGTCTCGCTTTTGGGCAACACTAATGAATCTTAAGTGTTTAGTTGAATTACCAATTGCCCTGCGTTAACCAGACACTCAAACGACTTGAACTTAATGTGATAACGATCGCTGTCTTTGTCCAGCTGCCGAATGATTTCTTTTAACTGACTCGCTTTAATACTAGAAATGCCTCTAGATCGAACATAAAAAGCAAGACAACGTAGCTTTTCGCTATCTGATAACGATAAGAAATAGATGAAATCAATTGAGTGAGTTTTAAAGTCCCAAGGAAATACACTGTCCTGTGGTTTAACCTCTTCCAGCGAACTGATTAACGAGTGAGCCAGCCGCTTAACCGCACCAGGTCTAGTTTTCTCGAGCATAGGCAGCCAAACATTGCGTAGCCAATTTCTGAAATATTTCGAGTCTTTATTGCTTGGGTCATCTACAAAAGGAATTTCGCGCTCTTGTCGATAGACATCTAGGCTCTGTCTTTTCTGATTAGAAAATGGGCGCCATAGAATTAAATTTCGATTTTTTAGATTCGACCACTGAAAACGTTTACGAAGGCTAGAAAACGAACTTCCACGAATAAGTTTAATTAACTGAGTTTCTAACCAGTCATCCAAATGATGAGCCAAACATACGATATTTGTACCATGTTGCACTGCTGAGTTTTGCAGGCACGTTAAACGAAATTCACGGTAGTCAGATTCTGAAGTTAAATTAGCTTCCGATTTGTAAATATCACACTCTAAACTATGCTCTGCACAGTATTCGGCCACTAGATTTTCGGCCTCATCGCGATGAGCTTTATTGTCGTTGTCACCATGATGACAGTGCACAACCACTAATTTATCATTTGGAAAACACGTTCTCAGAGCCGCTAGCAGAGCCATACTGTCGCGACCACCCGACACGCTCACTAAAATTTTACCATCAAATGATTGCGAGTTCTTCTTTGTCCAAGAATTAAAGACAATATGTTCTAAGTTGTGTTTTGCTTTCACTTAATTCCCAACGATTGTGTGTTACAAAATTCACGAATACCAAACTCACCCGACTCACGACCATAGCCAGAATCTTTTGCCCCTCCAAAAGGAACACGCGCATCTGATTTAAGAATGTCATTCACCGCTATCATACCTACATTGAATTTCAAATGTAGCTTTTCTTTTTTAAACTTTTCAGTGTCGCCAACCCAAACTGCGCCAAGGCCATACGGACTATCGTTTACTAACGACCACATATGTTCTTCATCTTCATAGACAGTAACCATACCGACCGGTGAAAACAGTTCTTGAGATTGAAAAAAACGATAAGCTTCCGAAGCTTTATCTTTCATACCTTTCTCTAAAAGAAAAAAATAGGGCGATACGAAATAGCCTTTATCCATCTTTAACGGCAGTGCTTCTGTTTGCTGACTAGCTATCGATTCTAAAAACAGAACGTGATTTTTGTAATCTTCAAAAAACCGCTTATGTGCCAAAGGACCTAAATTGGTTTTCTTGTCGAGAGGATTTCCAACAACGTAAGATTTAATTTCAAGTTGAACAGCATTCATAAAATCTGTTTCTTTCCCGCGGGGAATAAAAAACCGTTTAGAAGCAATACAACTCTGCCCGTTGTTTAACAAACGACCAGTGACGGCTAATTTGGCCGCTTTGTTTATATCTGCGGTCGCGTCAACAACAAACGAGTCGTTACCACCAAGTTCAAGTACCGATTTCTTCAAATACTTACCACTGAGTTCGCCAATGATTCGGCCGACTTTGGAGCTTCCCGTAAATGTTACTGCTCGAACAGCGGCATGAGAAAATACAATATCAGAGTTTTCCGAATTCATAACAATTGTCTGCAACAACACTGGCCCCTGAGTTTTTTCTACTAATTTTTCTAAAAAGAGTCCTACTTCCGTAGTAATTTCCGAGTGCTTAAATAAAATCACGTTCCCAGCAAGCCAAGCCCCAACCGCAAAACGAAAAAACTGCCATGCGGGATAATTCCAAGGCATCACCGAGAATACAATCCCGATGGGAACGAAATTTACACGCGTATCAGCATAGTGAGCCGCAACACTTTGTTCCTTAATTAATTCAGGACCTTTGTTAATATAGTAATCAAACTGCGTGATGCACTTCTCTATTTCTAGCTTTGCGTCTATAAGCGGCTTACCCATAGTCTGTGTGATCATGGCCGCAAGTTCCGGAACACTCATCTTTAAATTATTTTTAAAAGACTCGAGCCAAATTAGTCTTTGGTCAATTGACATGGTTTTCCATACATTAAATGCCGAATTT
>CAZCHT010000263.1:0-2449 GCA_964498705.1 uncultured Bdellovibrio sp.
TAACACCATGTTGCCCGAGTGCCGGTCCCACGGGAGGCGCTGGATTTGCCTTTCCTGCCGGTATTTGCAATTTGATCATACCTGTAACTTTTTTTGCCATTTCCCACTCCTGCAAATATAAACGAATACCCCTTCTATTCTAAAAAGGGGTATAAGCCAAATATTATTTTATAGTTTGAATTAATTTTTTTCGACTTGAACGAAATCTAGCTCAACCGGAGTTGAACGTCCGAAGATACTTACGGCTACTTTTACTTTGCCTTTCTCTTCGTTGATATCTTCCACTACACCGTTAAAATTACTGAAAGGACCATCGACCACGATCACCGCGTCACCCACAGAGTATTTGATCTTCTGTTTAGGTTTTTCCGCAACGCCAGCCATTTGCTGAGTCACTCTTAGAACTTCATGCTCAGGAACTTCTGGTGGTCTTAATTTTCCACCCACGAATCCAGAAACTTTAGAAGACTGTCTTACTAGCTGCCAAGTCTCGTCGTTTAAGTTCATCTTAATAAAGATATAACCAGGGAAAAACTTTCTAGATTTTGTTTGTTTTTGACCTTTTACAAGCTCAACAACGTTCTCAGACGGAATAAGGATCTCGCCAAAGTGTTTTTCCATTTTTTTTGTTTTAATTTTTTCTTCAATGGCAGACTTAGCTGTTTGCTCACAGCCAACTTGAGTGTTTACAATGTACCATTTATGTTGAAGCTCTTGATCCATTACTAACTCCTGCCCTAGTTAATGATACCCTTAACGATAAAATTAGATAAAAAGTCGAAAACAGTAATGATCACAGACGAAATTAATACAAATACGATCACAACTACGGTCAAAGCTGATACGTCTTTACGAGACGGGAAAACAACTTTGGCAATTTCAATAACTACTTCACGCCCCCAAGCCATAACTTTAGGGTTAAATTGCAAAAACAAGAAAAGACCAAATCCGAAGATAACTGGTAGACCATGCTTAAACAGGTCATTTTCATTCAAACGAGCAATCACGGCAAACGCGCCAGAAAACGATTTCAAAATTAAATGTAGGCTGAAACCGCATAGAAATGCGAAAATCGCAAAACTAAGAGTTAATATTTTTTCATTATTTTTATTCATAAACTCTCGCTAACTTTTTAAAAGCTTACTTCAGATCTAGCTGAAGTCCAGATAAATTGGCAGGGGCGGGGGGATTCGAACCCACAACCTAACGATTTGGAGTCGTTCGCTCTACCGTTAGAGCTACACCCCTAAACAAAAAAACCCCCAGCTATAACGACTGGGGGTTTTTGGAAATACTATTCGATGATTTCGACAACTACGCCGGCACCAACAGTTCTGCCACCCTCACGGATCGCAAAACGTAATTCTTTTTCCATCGCGATTGGGTTGATTAACTCAACTGCAATCTCAACGCGGTCACCAGGCATAACCATTTCTGTTCCCGCTTTAAGAGTCACAACACCTGTAACGTCTGTAGTACGGAAATAGAACTGAGGACGGTATCCGTTGAAGAATGGAGTATGACGTCCGCCTTCTTCTTTAGTAAGGATGTACGCTTCAGCTTTGAATTTTTTATGAGGTTTAACTGTTCCTGGTTTAGCAAGAACTTGTCCACGTTCAACGTCTTCTTTTTTAGTACCACGAAGAAGAACGCCGCAGTTATCTCCAGCTTGACCTTCATCTAACAACTTACGGAACATTTCGATTCCAGTAACAGTTGTTTTTTGAGTTGGGCGAAGACCTACGATTTCGATCTCTTCATTGATTTTGATGATACCACGTTCAACACGGCCAGTAACAACTGTACCACGACCAGAGATTGAGAACACGTCCTCAACTGGCATTAAGAAAGTCTTATCAACAGCGCGAACCGGTTGTGGGATATAATCATCACAAGCAGCCATTAACGCTTTGATTGAAGGGCGACCTAGTTCAGAAGTATCACCTTCTAAAGCTAATTTCGCAGAACCTTTAACTATTGGAATCTTGTCGCCTGGGAATTCGTATTTGCTTAATAGCTCACGAACTTCCATTTCAACAAGCTCAAGAAGATCTTTATCATCAACCATGTCCACTTTATTCATGAACACAACAAGAGCTGGAACACCTACTTGGCGTGCAAGAAGGATATGCTCACGTGTTTGAGGCATAGGACCGTCAGCTGCAGAAACTACTAGGATTGCTCCGTCCATTTGCGCGGCACCAGTGATCATATTTTTTACGTAATCGGCATGTCCTGGGCAGTCAACGTGCGCGTAATGGCGCTTGTCTGTTTCGTATTCAACGTGAGTAGTAGAGATAGTGATACCACGTTCTCTTTCTTCCGGTGACTTATCGATTTGATCGTAAGACATCGCGTTGGCTTTACCTTCAGTTGCTAATGTTGTAGTGATCGCAGCAGTTAAAGTCGTTTTACCATGATCGACGTGACCAATAGTACCGATGTTCAC
>CAZCHT010000264.1:0-2428 GCA_964498705.1 uncultured Bdellovibrio sp.
CCTCTTCATTTTCTAAAATGAATAATTCTGGGATGTGATCTTTAATTTTCTTGCTCTCGGATTTTAGAATCTTACCATGTCGAGATTTGTTTTTACTAATCACGTCGTTGGCAAAGTGCAAAATTGAGGAAATCGAACGATAGTTACGTTCCAGCTTAATCACTTCGCAGTTCTTATGAGATTTTGGGAAGCTCAAAATATTTTGAACTTCGGCTCCGCGCCAGCCGTAGATCGACTGATCATCATCTCCCACGACCGACAGATTATCATGCTGACCAATCAGATGATTAATCAATTTCATTTGCGTAGCATTGGTATCTTGAAACTCGTCCACCATGATCTGCGTGTACTGCGCTTGCACTTCCGCCTTGATATGAGGGAATTTGTTAAACAGCTCAAGAGGCTTTAACAACAAGCTTTCAAAATCCACTACACTGAGAAGGTTTAAACGCTTTTCATATTTAGGCGCCAAGATCTCGGCCATTTGATGATATTCATCATCAATCGTCGAGTTGGTTTTTTTATTTCGAATGTTTTGAATCAAGCCATACAGATGTTCAAGATCGTATTTGTCACGACCGACAACTTTGATTTCCTTTAGCATCTCTTTAAGAATAGCGAATGTATCAGAGGTGTCGATGATCCCAAAGTTTTCATCCAGTTCTAATTCTTTATGATATTTTTTAATTAACTGGAGGCCAAAAGAGTGAAACGTACCAGCCGATATTTTCTTGGCCGATTTGCCAACTTTTACCGACACGCGATGTTTTAGCTCACGGGCCGCTTTATTAGTGAATGTCAGAACTAAGATTTGTTCTGCTTTGGCAACGCCTTCTGCGATCATACGCCCAGTACGGGACACTAATACCGTGGTTTTTCCTGATCCGGCACCCGCCAAAATTAAAAGAGGCCCATAATTATGGGCCACGGCTCTTTGTTGCTCGGGATTAAGTCCGGAGTACCACATTGAATGTATTACTGACGATTATGAATAAGAAGTTTTACTTCATCAGAAAAAACCACTTCGATTTTATCTGGCTGAACAGAACGAACGACACCAATACCAAATTTTGGGTGATTGATTTTGTTCGCAATTTCAAACTTAGCTTTTAAGCTGTATGGTTTTTCTTCCATCGCAGCTAAAGAATCAACCAATGAATTGTATTCTGACTGGTGATTTGATTTACGCTGACTGGCACTTGGTGCTCGTGCTGCACGAGGCTTCCCTGTTGACGTCAATTTTTTTGCTTTAGGCAATTTGAACGTTTTTTTTGAGTGGCAAACTTCACATTCAATTTTAGCTGTCGTTTCGTTCGTGTGAGCTAATACTTTGTGATAACGATCAACATCACATTTTTTACAAAATGTATGAAATGATTTCGCTACCGGTGGAAGTTCTGTAAGTACATCTGCCATTCTATCTCCTAGGATTAAAACCGTTCTGGTTTTAATATGTTATCAGTAACCTTTTTTAATACCCTTTCGGTCTATACATACTTAAGGGTGCTTTCAAATCTTTGCTTAGAATCTCTGAGGCGTTTAAGTAAAAGGGACCCTCATTATTCTGAATTTTGTTCTGAATTTCAATCATTGATTTCTCGTCGGCTGGATTTATTTCAAAACCCGATTTCTCGTACTGCTCTAGGAACTCAAGGTCGACGTCTTTCGAAAAAAACAATTCCCATGTATTCGCATTAACTTGAGCGCGGTAGGTCACCGTTTTCGCATGAGAATGCACCGGCGCATAGGCCCCAATCACCTCTAAGTGCCCGTAATGCGAATGCAGCCGTAACGCAGGACTTCCCCACTGAGTCATTCCCGAGCACTGCTCAACATTGGCGTACCACAATCCGAATGCCTTAGATAAAAAACCCAATCCATAAAACTGATCCTGTTTATCCAAAAAGCTATTCACAGAGCACAAATTATGGGCAACCCATTCACCCTTGTGCATCGTAGGAATGATAATAAACAAAGACAACGGCACATAATCGATATCGCCAAAGTCAGGCAGCTTAGCCTTTAGGCTCCCTGGTAATTTGTCTTTCTTGTAGGCAAACCCACAAACAAACCCGGGCATAACGGCGCAATCATAAAACACCCATCGAGGCATAGGCATTGCCGACGGCCCAAACGCGATATTCTCGATATGGTAAATATATTCTGCAAACGGCAGTTCTTTTAAGTCTAACGGATCTTTAATGATTGGTGGCTTTGAAAACCAATCCAGACGATGCTTCTTGCCTGGTTGGCTGATCAGATTCTCATCCCGGACGAACACGTAAGGTACGATGTCAGGGTTCTGAAACCAATTTACTTTTTCTTGGAAAATTTGATTTACATCCACCGGTTGATTATAGGGCCCAAAGAACTTATCTCCAAGTCTTAAATTTTTAAGTAGCCACGAAATAACAAATGTTTAACTGAC
>CAZCHT010000265.1:0-2407 GCA_964498705.1 uncultured Bdellovibrio sp.
ACCAGTCGGCTACTTTTTTAGCCACCGCTTGATCTCCGTCTTTTTTTACAATCCCTAAAACGTTGGATTGAATGATCGCGCCATCGTCCGGCAACGTATGTTTAACTCTTGGGTCCGTGGCAGAAAGGCGAAGAATATTTTCTAGTAACACGATACCAACGGGACGTTCCTTGCTTTGCAGGCGTCGAACGACACCAGAATTTCCACCCTCTGCAATTAAATCATTTTTGCGAAGGTCTTTGAAAAACTCCCAGCCGTACGATTTAGATAAAAAGGCCACTGTGGTAAATGCTGTTCCGGATGCCAGCGGGCTGCCGGTTGAAACTTTGCCTTTCCATTTGGCTTGAGTCAGTTCTTTGAATGATTTAGGAGCGTCTTTTTCAGAAACGACGTCCGAGTTGTAAGCCAGAACCATGATTGGAAAACTAACCGTAGTGAACGCGCCATCGGCGTTTTTGAAAACAGAGCCGACCTTTTCGGAATTAGCTGGTTTATAATTAAGCAGTTTTCCTTGCGTCGTCATAGTTTCAAACCAAAATCGATCTGAAAAAACTAAAACATCGGCTTGAATTTTTCCAGCCATGTCTTCGGCTTGAACTTTGGCAGCAACATCTTCTGAGCCCGCTTGATAAAAACTAAACTTCACGCCAGGAAATTCCTTTTCAAGTTGAGGTTGAATTTCCGCCACAGTGTCTTTGTAAAGAGACGTATATATCCATACGGTCGGTTCAGATGATTTATTAGTGCATGCGTTCAAACACAAGATCGCAACAAAAACGCTTAAAAGGCGTGCTAGTATTAGTTTTTTCATAGAACCAAGTAGACCAAATAAACGTAATTTCACGCAATCATTCTTGCCAGTGACGCCCCGTTATATTATATGATGTTTTTGTCAAGGAAACTCATATGAAAACAACTGCTGAGCTTAAAGATCAATTAGGACAAATTTCATCTGCGATGATGCGAATTCATAAAGCCATTATGGAAAACGAAATGGAATTGCTTGAAGCAAAAACAATGAAACCGCTTGGCCCCAATGAACGTCTACAAGTACTGTTGAATGATCCAGACTTCGCATGGCTTAGAAACTTAAGCCAGTTGATGAGTGCTGTGGATGAAGTTTATTTTCAAAAAGAAGCTATTCAGCAAGAACAAGCCGACATTTTAAAAAAATCAGTGGATGAGCTTCTAATTCAAAGCACGGACTCTTCATTTTCAAAAAAATATCGAAGCTTGATTCCCGTTGTTCCTGATTTGATGGTTTACCACGGCTTGTTGAAACAGGCGTTGATTAAGTAGTTTGAGGAAATTGGCTGCGGCCATGGGGCCATATACCTCGTCGCGGCTGGTAAGAGTCAAATAAAGCAGTGCTCGCTGTTGGAACGATGTTTGTAATAGGTGTAGGACGTAGCTGAAATTGAAGTGATCTTGCTTCAATACGGATTACTCAACACAAGGAGCAAACGATGACAAATTTTAAAGATCAGTCAAAAGACCAAGATTTCACTCAAAAACCAAAATCTGGTTCTTCAAAAGAATCGATGAGCCACAAAGCAGGCGATATGCTTGAGCGTGCTGGCGAAAAAATTAAAAACGCAGGCGCCGAGAAAATTGGCAATGCCATTTATAAAGCGGGCAACAAGCTAGAACATAGGGATGAAAAAAATAAAAAATCGTCTCACTAGTAAGCTAAATAGTATTTAGTTTAATTAGTTCGATGACGTCAGAGGGGCGAGATACTTTAATAAGTATTTCGCCTTTCTTATTTAGCCACCAGAGCACGCGTCGGTATCGGGACATTGCAAATTTCAATTTTATCCGCTCGGAAGGCAAACCACTCTTCAGATCGATGACGGCGAGACTGAATTAAATCTTGAAATGTTTTTGAATCTGTTTTCATGATTTCCAAATTCGTACGTTCACCCTCTGTCACCTCAGAAGCAAGTCGAACCGATTTAATTCCAACAAATGATTGGTTCTTTTCAAAGAAACCCATGGGGCCCTTTCCCCGTGGCAAAGAAGAAAGTAAATCCATCCCGTAAACCACTCGTCCAATTAGGGTTACATTGCGGTCCAAGTGGCGAGGCGCATGGCCAGTCACCGCGTATAGTTCTGTGCCACCACCACTGTCGGTTGGATTATCGCGACCGGCACCCACGGCGCCATAACAGTGCAGCAGCCAGCCTTTATTGTTTTTCACATCGCGTGCGGCGGGAAAGCCATCTACAAAGCCAACTTCCGGCGCATAGACATCGCCATCTTTTAATTTAACGAATGGTTTTTTAGCATTCCACGGTACCTCAAATTCTGCGGGCAATTTTACCTTGGCATTTTTAATCGGCTTTTTAAGTTCTGGTTTTTCACTGTTAGGATCGGCCCATTGAACGACATAGTTATCTTGCGAGCG
>CAZCHT010000266.1:0-2312 GCA_964498705.1 uncultured Bdellovibrio sp.
TTTTGTTTACGGCCAGTCATTCTTTTTTTCTTAGTAAGTCTCTTTGCCTTGTGGCGAGCACTTTTGTTTCTTTTTTTCTTAGATGAAATTTTTGTGATCATTGTATTCTCCTACGTTATTTTTTTAAGTTAGCTAAATTAGCAAACGGGTTATTAAATGGTTTCGTTCCCGGTTTCTGGAAGTTTCCACCACCAGCGCCGTCTTTTCTGTTCCTATCGCCACCTTGCGACCCTTGAGCTGGTTTCTGGAACGATTTCGATCCACCCGTTTCTCTTCTATTATCACGATTATCCTGCCTAGGTCCACGCGTATCTGCTGTACGCTTAGAATCTTCAGCCGGAACCGCATCTAGCTTCATACTTAAAGCAATCTGGTTCTTATCTTTATCTACTTTAATGACCATTACTTGAACTTGGTCACCCGGATTCACCACTTTTCGAGGATCTTCCACAAATTTATGAGATAACTCAGAAATGTGAACTAATCCGTCTTGGTGAACGCCGATATCAACGAAAGCGCCAAAATTAGTTACGTTCGTCACGATACCCGGACAGATATATCCTTCTTTTAAGTCTTTCACTTCAAAAATATCATCACGGAATTGGAAAACTTTAAACGGATCACGAGGATCGCGCCCTGGCTTTTCTAACTCTTTAAAAATGTCATCAAATGTAAACTCGCCCACTAGCTTGGCCCATTTAGTTCTGTGTTCAAGAAGCTTTCTAGCCCCTTCACCAACTAAATCATTAATCGGTAATCCCAAGTCTTGAGCCATATCTTTAACGGCCGCGTAACGCTCAGGATGGATACCCGTTGAATCCAAAAACACTTTCCCGGCCGGAATTCTCAAGAAACCCGCAGCCTGCTCAAACACCTTAGTGCTGAACTTAGTTACTTTTAAAATTTCACTGCGTTCAGTGAATAAGCCTTTAGTTTTTCTATGCTCAACAATGTTTTGCGCCAATGAAGGACCAATACCAGAAACATGCGACAACAATGAAGCTGAAGCGGTATTCACGTCCACGCCAACCGCATTCACACACGATTCAACAACGCTATCCAAAGATTTTTTCAATTGAGATTGATTCACATCATGTTGGTACTGACCAACACCGATTGATTTCGGATCGACTTTTACAAGTTCCGCTAATGGATCTTGCAGACGGCGAGCAATACTGATCGCGCCTTTTACAGTTAAATCTAAATCCGGAAATTCTTGGCGAGCGATATCTGAAGCCGAGTATACAGAGGCCCCAGACTCGTTCACCAAGACTACCGGAGTAGTTTTTCCTAGATCTTTTAAGATTTTTCTAACGAATGTCTCAGTTTGGCGCCCAGCAGTTCCATTACCGACAGCCACAGCGTCGATTTGAATTTGCTTAAGTACTTCTGAGAATAATTTTTTTCCTTTTGCTTCGGCATCATCACCCAAAATCTGCATAACTGTGTGGGAAATAAAATTTCCACCTTTATCGATTAAGGCCACTTTGCAGCCAGTACGCAAACCAGGATCGACGCCTAAAACACATTTTGATCCAAACGGAGATGCTAATAATAATTTTCTCACGTTCTCGGTGAAAACTTTAATACCGTCTAAATCAGATTTATCTTTAAGCAAACGATGAACTTCGTTTGTAACCGAAGGAAGAACGTACACATTTAAAGCCACTTTCGCGCAATTTGCTAAAAAGTCACCAATTTGATTATCTGGATTTGCCGTCGCGAATTGAACGTAAAGTTTCAACAACGCCTCATCATTGGCTGTTACATTTAAAGATAGCTCTTCTTCTTGCCATCCACGTCTCATCGCCATGTAACGATGCGAACTCTTTGTTTCCATTAAACTCTTAACAGGCTCCTCGAATTCCTTGTACATGTCGTACTTAGAGTTCGGTTTAAAGCCTTTAGCTGCTTTCGAGCCAACTTTTCCGTTGTCCATGTAGTCTTTTTGAACTTTTGCACGTAATTCCACATCATTGGCGATTCTTTCAACCAAAATATCTTGTGCACCTTTAAGAGCGTCTTCATAGGTCTGAATTTTGTGAGTTGGATTAATGAACTGCTTAGCTTTCATTTCCATTGTCATGTCATCTTTGATTTTTCCATGACTTAAATCCCACATCCATTGAGCCAAACCATCCAAGCCAGCTTCGCGGGCAATAGTCGCTTTGGTTTTCTTTTTCTTTTTGAATGGACGATAAATTTCTTCCAGCTCGCCAAGATCCCAAGACAACTCGATACGTTTTTTGATCTCATCAGTTAAGTTGTTTTGCTCGGCAATTAATATTACTAAAAAAGCTTTTCTTTTAACA
>CAZCHT010000267.1:0-2206 GCA_964498705.1 uncultured Bdellovibrio sp.
TTGCTTCCACTTCATAAGTCGCTCGGCACTGGCTGCCTTCAGGTTCGATTTTCCAAGAGCCACGTTGAGTTTTAAAAACATCTCCCGAAATAAAATCCCATGTCACCGTAGAGGCACCATTCTCGACATAGTTTTCAACCATTTGCAGGCGGTAACTAAACGTTTTGACCATCGACACATGATACTCAACTAATTTTTTAGAGCCTTCAGCTTTAATGATTTCGCATTTTTTTACCTCAGAAAGAAACTCTGGGTATTTAGAATAATCAGTTACAATTTTGTAGAGCTGTTCCGCTGTGCATTTGAAGACTTCGCTTGTCTGTGCTTTTGCCATACTTAATTCTGTAGGACAGCCCAAGTCGAAGTCAAACTCAAATTTTTTGACTAAAACGTCTTAACGTTCAGATTATGAAGAGCTTCAATAGTACGAATCGTACCCGATTTAGAGCGCATAACGATACTGTGAGTGCGCGCCATGCTTTTAGGCAAGGTTTTTACACCTTTCAACAACGGCCCATCAGTGATGCCCGTCGCACAGAACATCACGCTACCGCGAGCTAGATCGTTAATTGTGTACTTTTGATCCAAATTCTTGATTCCCATTTTCAGCGCGCGTGCTTTTTCTTCTTCGTTACGGAATTTCAAGCGACCTTGAAAATCACCACCCAAACATTGCATCGCTGCGGCCGAAATCACGCCCTCCGGCGCTCCGCCGATACCAATTAATAAATCGATACCGCTGTCTGGCCAAGCGGCTGCTACAGCTGCCGACACATCTCCATCGCCAATCAAATGAATACGCGCGCCTGTTTTGCGCGTCTCTGCAATTAGATCTTTATGTCTGGGACGATCTAAAATCACGACAGTTACATCACTCACTGACTTTTTCAAAGCCTCAGCGACGCGGTTGATGTTTTCAGTTGGCGATTTATCAATATCGATCATGCCCTTGGCGGCTGGGCCGCAGGCAATCTTATCCATATAGGTATCTGGCGCATGTAGAAAATTTCCATGTTCGGCTAATGCAATCACAGAGATCGATCCGACGCCGCCCGTAGCACAGATCGTAGTACCCTCAAGAGGATCCAGTGCGATATCTACTTTGGGAGAGTCTTCAGATTTAATCCCCACTTTTTCACCGATGTATAACATGGGAGCTTCATCCCGTTCTCCCTCACCGATAACAACCGTGCCATCAATGCGAACCGTATCGAAGGCGCGTCTCATAGCATCGACAGCGGCTTGATCGGCGGCTTTCTCATCGCCATGACCAATCCAACGAGCACTTGCCAAAGCAGCTGCTTCAGTCACACGTACAAATTCTAAAGCCAGGTTTCTTTCCATACTAGGGTCTCCATCACATTTTTAAATTCTTGGGTTAGTCTTTGAGGTCTTAGATTCTTATCGAGTGATACGTGCGTAGTTTCCGCTAAGCTTATGATCTCACTCTCTTTTTGAATTTTATATTGGAAATAAATTCGAATGCCTTCCATTTTTACCTGAAGCTCGACGGTCAGTACATCACCAAAAAACGAGGGTTTAACGTGCTTCACTCGAGTTTCTAAAACTGCAAAGTGAGAGGCGCTTTCTGGCTTCTGGTAATCAATCAAACCAACCGAATGGGCCCAGGCGACCCGGGCTTCCTCGCAAAAGCGCAGGTAGTTAGTATGATGAACCACCCCCATGGTGTCGGTTTCATAAAATTGCACGCGATGCTGGTATGAAAAAATGTTATTCGATTTCATTAATTTAGCCCCCAAATCTACACCGTTTATACTTTTTTTCAATTTTCTTTTTTCAAATGACAAAACTAGGGGCCTGACCTACACATTCAGGTTCGTGTCGACACCATTACCTCTGTGGAAACAGAAACTTCCGATGCAGTTAACTATGAGCCGTGTTTACGTGGTTCCTGTTGTTATTTTGTGCTTAAATCAATCGCGTTTTTTCTTCTCGATCATTGCCGCAGTTTTATTCATCATGGCTTCAATCACTGATTATTTCGACGGCTACTATGCTAGAAAATGGAAGCTGGTCAGTAACTTGGGCAAATTCATGGATCCGGTCACGGACAAGATTCTGGTTTCCAGCGTTTTGATTTTTCTGACCTATCAAGGCTTTATTGACCCTTACGTAGTTATTCTATTGGTCGTTCGTGATACATTTATTGGCGGCATTCGCGCCGTGGCGTCAGCGGATCAAATCG
>CAZCHT010000268.1:0-2114 GCA_964498705.1 uncultured Bdellovibrio sp.
TTTAATTGATTTTTAAAATCTTCTGAGTGCTTCGCAAGAGGCTTTCTGTCGTCTAGGCGAGTGTGCATGAAGCGAATAACTTTTTCGTTAATACGCATTGTACGCTCAAGCTCCATAATAGCGCTTGGCTCAGATTTGAATAAAGCGTGGAAATAAAGCGCTTTTTTCATTTTAGCGATTGGATACGCTAGTGTTCTTTTGCCCCAAGTTTCTACTGAATGATACTCACCAGTGAAAGACTTAAGGATTTCTTTATTACGTTTAAAGAATTCTTTTTGTTCTTCAGCTGTCGTGTCAGGGTGTAACATTAACACGCCTTCATAGAAGTGAATAATCTTGGGATATTCGTACTTTACCTTCATTTTTTGTCCTTTCGGTTAGTGCCCACAGCCAATGAATTAAGCAAAAATGTATGCTAAAGCTATGAGCAAGGAAGCTAGGATCTATCATGGCTTTGGTCTATCCTCAAGATAAAGTTATTGGACGAAAAATTTAATTAGTGGTCTGATATAAGCATGGGCTTAGTTATTGAAATTCTTGAGGGAATTCAAAAAGGTGAAGTATTCAAATTAGTCGATAAAATGACCGTCGGTCGTAAGAAGGCGGGTATCGTAATTAAGGACCCAAACGTGTCCACATTACATGCGACTATCTTGTATGACGAAGCCGGAATTCCTATCTTGGTCGACCAAAACTCTAGAAACGGACTGATCTTTAACGACACGGTTGTCAGAAAAGTCGCGCTTTACCCGGACACTAAATTCATGGTGGGTAATACCGAATTTATCGTCAGGGTCTTTACCGACGAGCAAATGGAGGAATACTTCCCCACAAAAACGTGGCGGGATCTGCTGGTGGACGAAATCAATCAGACCGCGCTAAGCACTATGCCCCCTCAAGATCTGGCGCCTTTTAACCCCAAAGTTGAACTTCAGTTTGTTCAAGGTATTCAAACAGATGAGTCTAAAATTCTAACGTTTGGACCACGCACGGCGGGTTTTTGGTCACTCGATATCGCATTACATGAAATGGAAGCGCCCGAGCTAGCGTTTAAAATTATTCCGTCGCCTGAGGGTGCTCGTATTGTAAACTTTGATTTAAGTCGTGTTATGTTGAATGATGCTGTCTTTGAGTCTCAAGTTCTGATTAGCGGCGATCGAATCAAAGTAGGAGAAAGCATCATTAAAGTGCTGTTTTTAGAGTAATGGATGTAATTCAAAAATCTTCAAAGAAAATAAAAAGCTTCGACGGCACAGAAATCTACTATGAAAGCCGCGGGCAAGGCGATCCGATTATTTTCGTCTATGGTATCGCTTGCCTAATGAATCACTGGCATCACCAGATAAAATATTTTAGCCGATTCAATCAAGTCATCTGTTTTGATTTGCGAGGCCATCATCAGAGTTATCCGGTCGCTGACGATAATAATTTAAATATTGCTTCCACAGCCAAAGACATTGAAGCCATTTTGGATGATTTGAAAATTGAAAAGGCACACTTTGCCGGCCACAGTTTTGGTGCGCCCGTAATTTTTTCAGCGTTTGATCAATTTCCAGAACGCTTTAAAAGCATCACTCTTATTAATGGCTTTGCCCGCAATCCGATTAAAGGCATGTTTGGTATTGATATCGTTGAGCCGTTTTTCTATTGGGCAAAAAGTCAGTTTGAAAACTCTCCGCAATTATTTACCCGAATTTGGAAAGCCGCCGTTTACAATCCCATCTCGATGCGAGCCGTAGCCCTTGTTGGCGGATTTAATTTAAAGCTCACTCACTTTAAAGATATCGAAGTTTACGCCAAAGGCGTAGCGGAATTAGACCTAAAGGTGTTCTTGGGCCTATTTGAAGACATGATGAAATATAACGGCGAGAAAGTTTTAGAAAAAATAAATGTTCCGACGCTAATTATTTCTGGCGAAAACGACAATGTGACTCCAAAATCGTACCAAGAAGAAATGGCTAATAAAATACAGGAGTCAGAATACGTAGAAGTCCCTTATGGTAGCCACTGCACGCAGCTAGACTTTCCTGACTACATCAATTTAAAAATCAGATCGTTTTTAAAAATCGGCGTAGATAAAAACAATTAACTCCCATATTGAATTTTAAAAAAGT
>CAZCHT010000269.1:0-2004 GCA_964498705.1 uncultured Bdellovibrio sp.
ATTCAAAAAATGTATTATGGCGACGTAAAGCCCGACGATATCGATGCGTTTTTACTGGATTGTAAGCCCCTTCTGGTGTGAAAATCTGTAGCGGATTTTTTTTCACCCACATCCACGAACCCATCTCTAAACACATCGGTAAGAATACACTATCCGGTTGATTTAAACTCTTTTTCCAATCATACAGATAATCCCAAACATCTCCGTGAGTCAGATACGCTTGCGGTTCAACTTTATAAAAATGATTGGGATACGTCTTATTCATTAAACCTATGAATGAATCAAAGTAGGCTAAGTCTGCAAATGGTTTTCTGGTTTTTGCATACGGAAACCAAATTTGATCCTGAAAGCCAAAGCCCGAATGAAAATCAACAGTGACAGCAACTTTAGCGTGCTCGATTTCTTTTTTTACGTGGGAAACTAACGCTGTCGTTTCAGATTCCATGTGTTCACCGCGATACCATGGTAACAAATTAGAAATGCGATGACCGCCAAGCAACGAAGGTACTTTATCTTCGGCATCGATGGGTGCATTTCGCATAATATCGATTCCATTTGGATTCGATCGGCGTTTTTTTAAAATCCCAATAGGGTTCACACACGGAATGAAAAAGACACGAATTTTTTCTAAGTTGTGGCGAATGGTATCATCCCATTGATAGAGCTGCGAAAATGAATTTAGCAGAGCAATAGTCACTTGCGAGCCGATACGCTCGAGGCCGTGAACACCCCCGATTAATCCCAGCACCGGTGCTTTCGGATCTGTACTGCCAAAACTGATTTTATGAATCGGCATGCGTAAGTTTTCTTCTTGGGATTCACCGATGATTTCAAATCGAGCGATGTGACCCAATTCCTCTTTCAATTGATTAATTAGTTCCAGCTCAGGAATTGTTTTTCGACTCATAGGTTTCATTGTCAGGCATAGCGCTGAACAACCAAGCCTTAATGCCCCGTATTAGATAATGAGTCAGGCTATAGGCGGGCTAGACTTTCTAATCAAATCTATTTTATTGTTAAAGGCAGGCAGAAAAAAACACGTACAAGAGGAAATCAAATGACCAGCTTACCCATCTTCAATCAACTCTGGGAAGACTACACATCTCTTAATCCGGAAGCTCTCAAGATACACCGCCTATTAAGTGATCAACACGAAACGGTTTTGAATGATCACGTGGCCTTTCGTACTTTCAATTTGCCCGGTATGGGCCTTGACGTTCTGGCGAAACATTTTATTGATTTAGGATACGTTCAAAAAAATGACTACATTTTCAAAGAAAAAAAACTCTTCGCAAAACACTTTGAACACCCCGATTTAGATCAACCCAAGGTGTTCATCAGCGAACTAGAGCTAGATAAAGTCACTCCGTTTGTAAGAACAACGATTGAAACTCACTTCAATGATTTCGATTATAGCGTCACTCAAAAACCAGACTTTTTATATTCTGGAGCTCCATGGAAGAAATCACATAAAACGTACGAGGCTCTCTACAAAGATAGTGAATACGCCGCGTGGACCTATGCCTATGGTTTTCGCGCGAATCACTTTACTGTGAATGTAAACCGCCTTAAAAAATTCAATGATCTACCGAAGCTGAACAATTTCATTAAAACAAATGGCTTTCTGCTCAACCAATCTGGCGGCGAGATCAAAGGCACTCCAGAGGAAATGCTAGAGCAAAGCTCTACAATGGCTAAAGAAGTGGCGATTCAATTTGAAGATGGCACTTATAAAATTCCAGCGTGCTATTATGAATTTGCGAAACGCTACCCAATGGCCGATGGCAAATTGTACCAAGGCTTTATCGCGAAATCCGCTGATAAAATTTTTGAAAGCACTAATAAATCTTAGCAGTCTATTTAATTAGGAACTGGCCCCTTATTTTGCATTTAGAATAAAATTTGTTTAAGGCTCACTTTTTGCGAGTGTGCCTCTCATGTCTAAAATTAACTGTCCAATTTGTTTTAAAAAGCCGACTCGAGCTAAATACTCGAACTCAGTGG
>CAZCHT010000270.1:0-1964 GCA_964498705.1 uncultured Bdellovibrio sp.
GTCTTTAGATGATTTATCTGATTTATTTAGTTAGGTTTATCTAAATAATCTCGAAATTGAAAAAGTGATACATAGTAAGCTAGAACATCCGTGTTCTAGCTTTTTTTTGTTTACTTTGTCTTCTCGGGTTGGAAAGATCCGTCTTTTAAGTCTTCATCAAAGATAGATTCCCAGCGCGAAATTTCTTCTTTTTTACTGTTTAAAAATAAAGTGGTAGTCCCATCCAATTTCATTTCAGCTTGTGACATCGGGCTAATCGTATCGATACGAGCGACCGACTCTTCGGGTATAGTATTTTTCACGTTATAAATTTTGATTTTATCGCGATTTTGTAAAGTGAACTTATGCTGAGTCGACATTGGGTTCGAAGAGACGTCTTTGAAAGGTAGATATGTGTATTTACCATCCAATGATTTTTGAGGTAATTGATCGCACGATTCTGCAATTTTTCGCCACACGTGCGTCTCAGGAATTTTTGGTACGTCAACGCCGTCTTTAGTTTTTACTTGAGTGAAATCATAGCTCTGATGTTGTTCACCCCAAGCACACTCGTAACGATAGTTTGTCTCAGAATAGTCGCCAATCACTTCGAAATAAATAGACGCATATTTTTTGAATGTTCCGCCGTCGTTCCAGTGTTGTACTTTTACACGTTCGCGAAAGGCAGGGTCCATCATCGATAGGGATCGTTTTAAGTTTTCAGAAACTTCGTCACGTCCGGCAAAACCATAAGTGACAGCTAGATCAGCTTGGTTCGGCATCGCAAAGATAAAGTGCGCAAAGCCGCCGTAGTTGGCATACGTGTGATAGTAGTCGGGGTAGTTGGCGACATAGTTGATGCCATCATGGAAACGGAATGTATCTTGATAAAAGTTTTCTTTTTTCAGTGAGAGACGCGGATTCGTAAACACATCGGTGCGGTCGTTATCGACATCGTTAGCGGCTAGGCTCAGACGAACCCATTTTCCGCTGCGTACGCATTTTTTAACACCCAATCGGTGGGTCGGTCGCACGCAAAGTTTCATCTGTTGCGGTTCCAGGAGTGCATTGGACTGGTTTTGCAGATAGTTTGCGACCGACCCCGATTGGTCTTGATCTTTTTTAACACAGGCATTGAGGCCAAATAAAGCAAAGGCAGTGAGAGCCAAAAAGACTGAGTGAACACGTTTAGAATAGAGCATGGGACTCCTTGTAGGTTAATTTGTTTTTCATTGAACGCTAAACACCCTAGGCAAGACGGCGGCTAGAGTGCGGAGGCCTTGAATTCTAATTGAAATTCGTCGGTTTCAGAGTTAGATTGAAAATGATCCGAACAGCGAATTTTTCCAGCGAGGTAGAGATGAAAGCATTTATTGACGAAGCATTTGGTAGCGCTCTTTCCAATTTAAAACGCCTGAATGAATCTGATGAAATCAAAGGCAAAGTGGCCGAAGCGGCACAAATGATCATCGATTCCTGCGCTAAAGGTGGTCAGTTATTGGCGGCCGGTAATGGCGGCTCGGCAGCGGATGCTCAACATATGATCGCTGAATTGATCGTAAAACTAGGACCAGATCGTTCACCGATTCGCGGTATCGCGCTGTCAACAGACACATCGATCATGACGGCGGTTGGTAATGATTATGGTTATGATTATGTATTTAGTCGTCAGGTGTATGCTCACATGAGACCCGGCGATTTGTTTTTAGGCATCACGACATCTGGCAATTCTCCAAATATTCTACGCGCTCTAGAGGCCGTTAAGAAATCTGGTGGCAAATCTATTCTGCTTTCTGGGAAAGATGGCGGTAAATGTAAGGCTCTGGCGGATTTGACGATCTTGGCTCCGGGTGAGACGACTAATATGATTCAAGAATGTCATCTTTTGATCTATCACACTTTATGCTATCTGATTGAGAAGGGGCTGGCTGATCGTGGCGTCATTCAATACAACGATAAAAAAATCTAGATTTTGAAAAACCCCC
>CAZCHT010000271.1:0-1957 GCA_964498705.1 uncultured Bdellovibrio sp.
TCGGTAGAATTAATGAATGAGGGTGTAAGTGGAAAATAAAAAACCAGCAGCGGCTGGACCCTTGCAAGAGGATTACGCGTACAAATATGGTTTTGAAACTCAAATCGAAACCGATGCTGTTCAAAAAGGCTTGAACGAAGATATCATTCGTTTAATTTCTTCTAAAAAAGAAGAACCAAGTTGGATGCTAGATTACCGCCTGAAAGCATTCGCTCATTGGCAAACATTGAAAGAGCCTAAATGGTCTGGATTAAAATATTCTAAAATTGATTTCCAAGATATTTGCTATTATTCGGCGCCGAAGAAAAAAGACGGACCTAAATCACTTGATGAACTAGATCCAGAGTTGATCAAAACATTTGAAAAGTTAGGTATCCCTTTAGGCGAACAAAAGCGCATCTCTGGCGTGGCCGTGGACGTTGTGTTTGATTCGGTATCGGTAGCCACGACTCATAAAGAAGAACTAGATAAAGTAGGCGTTATATTTTGCTCGATCAGTGAAGCTATCAAGACCCATCCCGAATTAGTTAAAAAATACTTGGGTTCGGTGGTTCCGATCACTGACAATTTCTATGCGGCATTAAATGCAGCGGTATTTACTGATGGTTCGTTCTGCTACATACCTAAAGGTGTTCGTTGCCCTATGGATTTATCGACTTATTTCCGTATCAACGCCAAAGACACAGGACAGTTCGAACGCACGTTGCTGGTCGCCGATGAAGGTTCATACGTGAATTACCTAGAAGGTTGCACGGCACCTCAACGTGATGAAAACCAGCTTCACGCAGCAGTTGTGGAATTAATCGCTTTAGATAGCGCAGAAATCAAATATTCGACAGTCCAAAACTGGTACACGGGCGATAAAGAAGGCCGTGGTGGCATATACAATTTCGTAACTAAACGCGGAAAGTGTGCGGGCAAGAAATCTAAAATTTCTTGGACGCAAGTGGAATCAGGATCTGCCATTACTTGGAAATACCCTTCGGTTATTTTGCAAGGTGATGAATCAGAAGGCTCATTCTATTCTGTAGCGCTGACTCATGATTACATGCAGGCAGATACCGGCACAAAAATGATTCACATTGGGAAAAACACAAAAAGCACGATTATTTCAAAAGGTATTTCAGTCGATAAATCATCGAACGCGTATCGGGGCCAAGTTAAAATTATGCCGTCTGCGGAAAACGCCCGAAACTATTCACAGTGTGATTCAATGCTTGTGGGCTCTAAATCGTCAGCGCACACGTATCCGTACATTGATGTAAAAAACAAGACAGCACATATCGAACACGAAGCTACGACATCTAGAATCAGCGAAGACCAGATTTTTTATTTGCAATCGCGTGGTTTAAATATGGAGAAATCTATTTCAATGTTAGTGAATGGATTTTGTAAAGACGTGTTCAAACAACTGCCACTAGAATTTTCTGTCGAGGCAGTTAAGTTAATTGAAATGAAATTGGAAAACTCAGTAGGGTAATGGAGATAGTATGTTAGAGATTAAAAACCTAAAAGCCGAAGTTGACGGTAAAGAAATTCTTAAAGGTTTAAACTTAAGAGTCAATGCGGGTGAAGTGCACGCGATCATGGGACCAAACGGTTCTGGTAAAAGTTCACTTTCTAAAGTAATTGCTGGTCACCCATCGTATTCAGTCACTGGCGGCGAAATTCTATACGATATTAATTTTCAGCCAAAAAACATTGCCGACATGGATCCCGATGTACGTGCTAAAGAAGGCATTTTCCTAGCGTTCCAATATCCAGTTGAAGTTCCTGGTGTTACTAATTTCAATTTCTTGATGACATCATTCAATTCCATCCTTGAACATCAAGGATCTGAGCCTTTGACAGAAGACGAATTTAAAAAATATTTAGATAAAAAAATGGATATCATTTCTTTGCGTCCAGATTTCCTAGAGCGCGGCGTGAATTCAGGTTTTTCAGGCGGCGAGAAAAA
>CAZCHT010000272.1:0-1717 GCA_964498705.1 uncultured Bdellovibrio sp.
AGAATCTTACATTTTTCTTTTCTTTTACGCTTTCATAAACATGAAAATGAATGCATTGACTTTGGAGTTATTTCTAATTCTAATGCTTGTATGGAATTAAATTTGTGGGTTGAATTTTTTGAAGAATTGCAGAATGTGAGAGGTAGATCTCAAAACACAATCATGGCGTATCGCCGTGATCTAGAGCTTTGGATAAAGTTTCGACAACAAAATCCAACGGCACCTGTGATCAACTTCTACGAACACATGAAAAATGAAAATCTATCGCCACGCTCACAAGCACGGGTGATTTCATCGATCCGAACTTATTTCCGCTTTTGCGAGTCTAAGGGCATCAAATCTCCAGAACTTCGCGAATTGAAACCGCCTAAAATCAAACTCTCTCTTCCGAAATCATTAACTCAGGACGAATTTCAGCGGTTGTTTGAAGCGTGCGTAGTTCCTGATGCGAATAAAACGTCACGAAACAGACTGACGTTGCTATTATTGTACGGATTGGGATGCCGAGTTACTGAGCTGACGGGTTTAAACGTAAATGATTTCAATCCAACTGATCGTTGGGTGAAAATCTTGGGCAAAGGCAATAAAGAGCGCCTAGTTCCGGTTACTGAAAAACTAGCAGAAAGTTTAAATTACTACTTAAAAGAAGTCCGTCAGCATTTATTGAAAGATGCGACTCCTTCATTATTGATCAATGATCGTGGTAACCGTCCATCACGTGTCGACGTTTGGCGCTGGTTAGATGCTTGGTCAACGCGTGCTGAGTTCCCTGAAACTGTTAACCCACATCGCTTTAGACATGGTTGTGCGACAGCTCTTCTTGAGGGCGGCGCCGATTTACGTTCGATCCAAATGTTGCTTGGTCACGCCAGCATTCAAACGACTCAAGTATACACAACAGTCACGGCGAAAAGTTTAAACCAAACGATCGATGAACATCACCCACTAAGCGGTGTTGAACACGAAGCGGCGCCGGTGGCACCTGTGGTTACGACTCGCAAAGCTGATTTAGATTCTCACTAGTATTCTTTAGTGCCATAAATAGGCAGACATATTCGGACGCGAAGGTTTAAACCCGTGTCCGAGGTTCTTTCTCTTCTTTTAAATTCCTTTTCTAAAATTGCAATGTGTCCTGATCATGAGAGTGATTGGATATAGTCAGCGCCAAAAAGAATGGTTACCCGTAGAAATTGAAGTCAGTTTTGTCCCTGGTTTGCCGCAGATTCATTTGATCGGGCAGGCGGATGCAATTTTGAAAGAAAGCCTTATTAAAATCAAAAGTGTTTTAAGGTTTCTAGAAGTCGACCTGCCAAAGAGTCGACAGATTATCGTCAACCTCAGAAGTGCCGCTTTTAAAAAGAAGTCTTTAGATTTAGAGCTGCCCATTTTGATCGCGATACTGACCGAGCTGGGTGTGATCGATTTTCTATCTTGTGATGAAGTGTGCGCGCACGGTGAGCTCAGTTTAGAGGGTAAAATTTTTTCTTCGGATTTGTTGTTGATAAAAAAATCAGTGGCCGATCGAAGACTGATTACGGGATTTCATCATGATGGATTGCTCAGTGAAAATCACGCACAATTTCTGAGTGTTAAAGAATTAGTCTCAACGTATTCAGTAAATGAACCCGATGCGGGAAAGATGAAAAAACCGCCCAAGAAAAAGAATGAGGCAGCGGTGCCTGCGGCCGCATATAATGTATTTTCTAATCGTACCCTT
>CAZCHT010000273.1:0-1664 GCA_964498705.1 uncultured Bdellovibrio sp.
CCTTAAATGAAGTAGACAGAGCATCTGTTAGCTCTTGATTACCTTGCAGAGCGCGTTTAGCTAGCGTATTTCGCACAACTTTCATTTCTGAATTTACTGGGAAAAGTTTTTTACGCAAATCTGTGACTTGCTCAACTTTTAAACCTTTAAAATCGACGATGAATGCGGCTTTTGACTTGGCTAATTTTTCAGATAGAGATTTGATCTCGTTTTCTTTGATAGCTCTTGTGATCACTATTATCCTCCTTTCGTAGAATAGAACGCGAACAGGCAGGATTGCTTGTCAATCTCGGCAGGCGCTTACGCATTAAACCCTTTATTAGGAACCTACTGTCTCTGATCGCAAATAAAATTTTAAAAACATTCGCCTCCAGACGGAGGCGAAAAAATAACCTAACTAATATTAATCTTCTTTGTTACCTAAAGCTTCATTAGTATCTACTTTGATACCAGGACCCATTGTACTAGATACAGTAAGGGACTTGATGTAAACACCTTTTGAAGTCGCAGGTTTCGCTTTAAGGATCGCGCCCAAGAAAGACATGAAGTTTTCTTTAAGCTTGTCTGATCCTAATGATTTTTTACCAATCCCAGCGTGAACGATTCCGGCTTTATCAACGCGGAAATCAAGCTTACCTTTTTTCTCAGCAGTCACTGCGTCACCAACATTCATGGTAACAGTTCCTACTTTAGGATTTGGCATTAAACCACGAGGCCCAAGAACCTTAGCTACTTTTGAAACAGTCGTCATCATATCAGGAGTTGCGATAGCTTTATCGAAATCTAACCAACCGCCTTGAATTTTTTCAACTAGATCATCAGCACCTACGTAATCAGCGCCTGCATTTTTCGCTTCTGCTTCTTTTGGACCTTTAGCAAAAACAATAACGCGTACTGCTTTACCAAGACCATGAGGAAGAGCGATCGCACCACGAACTTGCTGATCTGATTGCTTAGGATCAACACCTAAACGAAAAGCTACGTCGACTGTTTCATCAAATTTAGCCGGAGCCACTTGAGTCACAAGACCGAACGCTTCAGCAATCGAGTACTTTTTATCTGCAACAACTTTTTCTTTTAATTTTCTATATTTTTTACCCGACATTCACTACTCCTGGTATTCGATACCCATGCTTTTTGCTGTGCCTACAACTTGGTTCATCGCTGATTCAACTTTCATACAGTTCAAATCAGGAAGTTTAGTTGTAGCGATCGCTTTAACTTCGGCTAATTTAATTTTGCCTACTTTGTCTTTCTGAGGCTGTTTGGACCCAGAAGCCAATTTCAAAGCTTTCTTGATTAAAGACGATACCGGAGGCGTCTTCGTGATGAAGGTAAACGAGCGATCTTGATAAACAGTGATGATTATCGGAATGATATCATCGCCCAACTTCGATGTTCTCGCGTTGAACTGTTTACAAAATTCCATGATGTTGACACCATGCTGACCGAGCGCGGGACCAACTGGCGGTGCAGGGTGCGCCTGACCGGCGGTAACGTAAAGATTAACTTTTGCAACTAATTCTTTTGCCATAAATATTTTCCGTTAGTGCTTTTTAGATCTTTTCGACCTGCCAATATTCTAATTCTACAAGCGTCGCACGTCCGAAGATAGAGACACTGACCTTCAGTTTCCCTCTGTCCGGAAACGCCTCAACAACAAG
>CAZCHT010000274.1:0-1622 GCA_964498705.1 uncultured Bdellovibrio sp.
TTACTCACTTTTAGAAAGCCGCAAGTCGATTCGCAAATTTAAAAAAGATCCCGTTCCTAAAGACGTGTTGGAGCGAATTCTAGCTGGGGCGATGCAAGCCCCGTCCGGCAAAAACCGCCAGAACTGGGAGTTCTTTGTGGTTCAAGGCGAAAAACGCGATCAATATCTAAAGCATTCGCAAAACTCTTGGCTCGGTATTAAAGACATCTTGAAAGAACGCTTAAAACCGTCTTTGTATGATTTTACTGAACGCTTTTTCTATACGCTTGGAGATGCGCCGGTATTGCTTTTCGCATTTTCCAATAACTCAACAGATGAGAAGTATCTAACTAGTATTGGTAGTGTCTACATGGCGGTTGAAAATTTAAACTTGGCGTGTCTGGTAGAGGGACTTGGTTGTTGCACGATGGGCGCGCCACTAGAAATTAAAAATGAAGTGATTGAGTTTTTAGGACTGAAAGATAACCCTAAAATTAAGTCGGGCGAACTAGAATTACTCTGCGGAGTGGTGCTGGGTTATCCTGACCACAACCCACCCAAAGCCCCCCGTCAAACAGAAGGCCGCGTTCACTGGCTCGAATAAATATACCTAGTAAAATATTCTTGTCTGCGGCACATTTAATGGCAAATTCTCTAGATATCACGGATATTTATTGTCTTCTGAGTCCAAAAGAACTAACTAATTTCTTCGGCCCTCACCCTAGCTAAAGTGACGTATGAAACTGACTGATCATTTGAAATTGAATCCCTTTGTTATCGCGCCTATGGCCGGTATCACAGACCATTCGTTTCGCACATTTATTCGCAATCTTGATAGCAGTGTTGTAGTTAGCGAACTGATCAGCGCCAACGGCCTTGAATACCACAACGAACGCACATTCGAAATGATGGGATATGATGAAGTTCAGCGTCCTGTCGGATTACAACTTTTTGGCGATGATCCAGAAATTTTGGCCCGTTCCGCACAAATCGTAGAATCCAAAGGTGTTGATTTCATCGACCTAAATTTTGGTTGCCCTGTTCCGAAGGTTACTAAAAAAGGCGCCGGCTCGGCGATGCTTAAAGATCTAGTTATGTTGCAAAAAGTCCTCAGTGCTGTGGTTAAAGCCGTTAAAATTCCCGTCACTATCAAAGTTCGTACGGGCTGGAACCACGAAACTCTGAATGCCGACGAAGTTGGCCACATCGCCTACAACGAAGGCATCACTTGGATGGCGATTCACGGTCGCACGCGATCTCAGAATTACGAAGGCAAAGCCAATTGGGACTATATTGGCGAAGTAAAAGCTAAAGTAAAAATCCCAGTGTTAGGAAATGGTGATGTTTTAACGGCAGACGAAGCCGTCAGTTGGTTAAAAAAATACGGTTTAGATGGAATCCTTATCGGCCGCGGAGCTCTCAGAAACCCTTACATCTTCAAGGAATCTTTAGCTCTTTATCAAGGCCGAGACGAAAAGATAGAAAAAGACTTCTATAATTTGTTAATTACCTTGAATGAACTGTATGCACTGCGATGTAGTGACCGCTTAAGAGAGATTCAATTAAGAAAGTTTGCCGCATGGTTCTCAACAGGGTATCCTGATTCCGCTCAATTTAGGAAAAAGCTATTTCAGTCTCCAAAT